>CAMWSU010000016.1 GCA_947176965.1 uncultured Lachnospiraceae bacterium
ACACAATACGGTTCGTTGCAATCTGACTGATATAATTCCGAATATGAATCCTTTCCTCCGGATCGACTCCCGCCGTCGGCTCGTCCAATATCAAAAGCTCCGGATCGTTTAAGAGCGCCTGTGCCAGCAGCAAGCGCTGCTTCATACCGCCCGAAAAACCGCCGATCCTTTTATTCCGCGCCGATTCCAGATTAAAAATCTGTAAAAGCTCCTGAGACCTGCTCTTTGCTGTTCTTCGATCCAGCCCTTTCAAGTGCGCCATATACATCAAAAAAGCGCCCGCCGTAAAATCCTCATAATACCCCTGCTGCTGCGGCATATATCCCAAGATCCTTCTATAATCCTTGTTTCCCCTGAGAATCTCCTGTCCGTTCCAAAAGATCTGCCCTTCCTGCCTTGCAATATTATTCGTGACCAAATTGATGAGCGTACTCTTTCCCGCACCGTTCGGCCCGAGAATCCCATAGACTCCGGGGGTAAATGTGAAACTCATATGATTTAAGGCTTTTACGTCGCCAAAACTTTTAGACAGATTTTCTATTTTTAATTCCATTTTTCAATCCCTTTTTGCATACGACTGTCTCCAACACCTTGCATGCGCCGACACATACCGACGAAAAAATCAGATATTTTACCAGATACCTTACAAAGAAATACTGCCAGATCGTACAATGAATACGGATATCGGACAATGCCAGAATACTCTGTACCGGCGCGCTGATTCCCTTGATCCCATACACAGCCGCAACAGAAATGATCTCAAACAAAAGCACCGCGAAATAGACCGCAAACGTTATGAACATCGCAACGCGGATCTTGGAACGATATAGAAATTTTTCCCGATGACTGCTATTGATCATACAGACCATGCCGCTTCCGTTTTCACCGAGGTACATCCCGATGCAGTTCCACAATATTACAAGCAGCAGTCCCAGATTCAGCATCGCATCATCGCTTTGCAATAAATGCTCATAACTATGTAAATTCACATACCAAACGGCAATGCCGGATTCCTGCGAGATGTTTTTCAAGCTTTCCGTCTGCTCCTGAATCTGTTTTAAAAACAGACGCTCCTCCTCATAGGAGCCGTACCATAAAGAAAGCACGATTCTTGTATCCGCATCGGCCGCTTCCGCATACTGCTGCGCAAATATAACATCCACCTGGTCAAGCTTATCTGCCAGCTGCACGATCTCTCTGTCGGAATCCTCCCCCGGTTCCCCAAGATAATGCTCCATGAACGCATAGTAAAGCTCCTGTTGCGTAGAGCGTTTGACCTGCGTGAAATCCGCCCGATAACAGATCAGCATCGCCAACAGCAATATCGCGATCAGCCCTTTTTGGCTGATCAAAACCTTATAGCACTCCATTCCCGTGAGAGAACGTTTTTCCAAAAAATGCCCCCGGAAGTTCTCCAGCTTTATCTTAACCGCATCCAGCGCCCGGTGAAGCCGGCTCACTTTGGAGCTGCACGGGTACCGCCGGCAGCAAATCAATATCCCGACTCCGGCTCCAAGCAGATATGCTGCCGCTAATGCCGCCACAATCGCGGCGTTTCGGTTGACCGCATACTCCAAAACATTCAGATTCTGATACTTTGTAAAATAATCATTCTCCGCAGTCTGATACCATATATTACAATATTTCAGCAGCTTCCAGACATTGTTGCCGTCTATCTTCGCATATAGAAAATACTCGACTGCGATAAAGCCGCCGGAAATCCCAACTGCCATTACCATATGATCAAAAATCAACGCAACAGACCATACCAGTACCATGATCGCATACAGTATCACCGTCCGATACAGCAGATACAGAACCAGCGCCTGCCACATCGTAATCTTTAACGGAAAGTCCGCAAAACAGACAAGCGTCTGCACCGGACAAGATAAAAGCGTCAGCGGATTCTCACGAAACAGCAGCAGCCCTTCCACGAAAATGCCCGCCTGAAACAAAAAGGTAACGGCAAGCGCCCAAATAAAAAGTGCCCCTAACTTTTCAAACGCCAGCCGCAGTCTTCCGTATTCCGTCGGAAACGTAATGCTTCGGACTCTTTTTTTTCTGATCTCACTGAATTCCAACGCGATCGCCAGCCCGCACAAGCATGCGCACAGCCCCCCAAACCGAAATGCAAAGAACTCCGTTACCGTCCGTCCTTTTACATAGGTTAGTTCCACATCCAGCAACGGCTCAAACGCTTCCTTCGTCAATGCAACATTTCTTTTTGAAAAGCTGTTCTCCTGCGCAAAAATACTGATCCCGTCCATGGCATCAGCCTGCTCCATGATCGCCTGGATTTTCGCCCGATAGGTATCCATATGCTGCAGTTCCTGCTCTTTCAGGTAAGCATCATAAGTCTGACCGTATCGCTCTATCCACTTACGGTCGTTTTTCTCACAATCTTGCCAAAAGACAATCATCTGCATGAAAAACAGCACGACAATGAGCGCTAAAAGTCTTCTATTTACAAGAATTTTCTTCCATTCCATACACGCATCCGATTATTGTTTTGAACAATCCCCCTACAATCAGTTCTCCCTTAATTCCTCCCACTGCAGTTCCTCAACAGGGCGGTTCAAATCTAAAAAGAGCAGGCTTCGTCCTTTATCGTCCATACCTTCCCCAAACAGCATATCCGCGTTTCCGCCAAAGAACTGCAGTAGTTTTTTCTCACTTGAGACGTTTAAAATTTCAATCCCTTCATAATCAAAAGCCGTCAGGTCACCGTCTCCCATTTGATCATACAGGATAATACTTTCCTTCGTAAGTATAATATTGGGAACCGTCATCGGTCGATCTGCCAAAATTTCTGTCGTCCCTTCCTGTATGGAATAGCGACAGAGCCCTTCCTCACTCCCATAATACACAAAACCGTTTTGCACGGAGTAGGGACCGAATAAACCTTCTTTTATCTGATTGCATCGATTACCGGGCGCATCATATCGATATAGCCCTCCTGCCGCATGTTCAAAATTTTCATCATTAAGACTATACGCCTGAAAAAACACAAAACCTTCATATTGTTTTATCCGATACACCATTGATTCCGATGCATCACTGTCCCCCTCAAAAAGAACCTCAGCCGTTCCGCCGCCTACCGGTATCCGCTCCAGCTTCATCATTTCCTGCTTCACGTCCACCATATACACATACCCGTCATGAATCAATATCTCCGGCGATTTCCAATGACCTGTAGCCATATAGTCCGTTCGATAAAGCTTTGCGTTGATTTCCCATTCAGAACCGTCTTCCTTGATGCAAAACAGAGCTGCATAATTATCTGAACTGAGTCCTACCGCATAAAGATTCCCATCATAGTATTGAAGATAATGTTTATCGACTCCATTTTGCCCCGAATGCATCTCCGGAAAATAAGCATTGCAATCTTTCCCATCATGCATGCAATCCGGCTTATTGCACAGCGGGACGACCCTGCCGGATTCCTTGTCCATAAACATCAGTCGGGGATCAATGTGGTCATCACACCTACACTCCCAAAAATAATACCCGTTTTCTGATTCCGCTATATCCTGATACTCAAAATCAGACCCGATTTCGTGGGACTCCATCGCAATGGCCGTATCCTTCTCTTCTGTTTTTCCGCATGCTGACAGCAGGAATGCTCCTGCCGCCAGCACACAGAGAAGTTTTATGCCGCTTGTAAAATGAATTTTTTTCTCTTCCTTTTCCCTCATTGTTATGCGTATGCCCTTCCTGCCACAGCCATCTCACTGCCATCTACATAACCTACTGCATAGCCACTTACATATTGACACCCATTCGAGTTGGATTTTGAAACAACAGCAGTTGTAACATTGCCAAACTGGGTATCGCTGACATCGCCATCTCTTGTAAGTCCAAAGGAATCTTTTTCTATATAGAATACAGTCACTTTAATCTGATGCCCCGCTTCCATATACACAAATTTTCCATACGCTCTCGTCGCAGTAATGTCCACCTCAATGCTGCTTGACGCCGCATAACATGTACCCACGCTACCCCCGAATACGCACATAGCCAAAGCAATTCCCAGTACCATTTTCTTGATTTTACTCATAGTTACCCTCCTTTTCACAAATTCATTTACAAGTGACTCATTAAAACCACAACATCAAAACATCAACTGTCTCTACACTCGTCGAGTACTATTTTTGAAGTTCACTATAGTTTTCTACTCGAATCCGCTTTTCTATCCATCATTCTACAATCAGTTGTCCCTTAATTTCTCCCACTGCAGCTCAGTAACAGGGCGATTCAGGTTCAAAAAGCACAAAGCGGTGTAGTCATTCCAGCATTCTCCAAACAGCATATCCGAGTCTCCGCCAAAATACCACGCCAGACCTAATGTGTTGGGAACGGTGGCGATCTCCTTCCCTTCGTAGTCATAAAGCGTCAGTGCTGCGCCGTCCTCCCACTGATCACAAAGAATAATATACTCTCTTGTAATTGTGATATTGGGTACATTCATCGGCTGATTCACCAAAATTTCCGTGGTCTGATCTTGAATAGAATAGCGGCAGAGACCTTCTGAACTGCTATGATACACAAAACCGTCGTATACAGAATAAGGTCCAACAAAAGCCTTTACCAAATTGCACTGTCCGGTTGCCGAATCACAACTATACAATGCGCCCACGACATTCTCCGGAATGTCATCCGGATAACTTATTACTTGAAAGAACAGGGTTCCGCCATTGCTTTTGATTTGATAGATATTAACTGCAGACGCATCACTGTCCCCTTCAAATACGGTCTCCGGCATCCCGCCGTCAATCGGCATCCGCTCCAGCTTCTTGATTTTTTGGTACCAGTCCACAAAATATGCATACCCGCCCTCAATCAATACCTCTGGCGATTCCCAACGGTGCGTAGCGGCATAATCCGTCCGGTAAAGCTTTGCACTGATCTCCCATTCGGCGGAACCGTCCGCCTTAATGCGAAAAAGAGAGACATAAGCATCCTCGCTGAGCCCGACTGCATAAAGGTTCCCCTCGTAATATTGAAGATATTTCTTATGAATGCCACCTCCAACGTCATGATGCTCCCTAAAATAGGCATTGCACTCTTTTCCTTCATGCACACAATCCGGTCTGTTACACAGAGGTACCACCCGTCCGGATTCTTTATCCATAAACATCAACCGGGGATGAAGATGATCCGGACTGATGCGCTCCCAAAAATAATATCCGTTTTCTGATTTCGCCACGAACTGATATTCAAAATCCGCACCAATCTCATCGGATTCCATCGGTGCGGCTGCACCATCCGCATCCTTCTCTTCTGTTTTCCCGCAAGCTGGCAGTAGGAGTAATCCTGCTGCCAGCACACAGAGAAGTTTTATGCTGCTTGTAAATTGAATTTCTTTTTTCATCCTAACTTTCCCCATTATTATGCATATGCCGGTCCCGATACAGCCCTCTCACTGCCATCTACATAACCTACCGCATAGCCGCCTAAATATTGACACCCATTCGAGTTGGATCTTGAAACAACAGCGGTTGTAACATTGCCAAACTGGGTATCGCTGACATCGCCATCTCTTATAAGCCCAAAGGAATCTTTTTCTGTATAGAACACAGTCACTTTAATCTGATGCCCCGCCTCCTCATACACAAATTTTCCATATGCTCTCGTCGCAGTAATGTCCACCTCAATGCTGTTTGATGCCGCATAGCATGTACCCACGCTGCTTCCGAATACGTACATTGCCAAAGCAATTCCCAGCACCATTTTTTTGATCTTACTCATAGTTACCCTCCTTTTCACAAATTCATTTACAAATGACTCTAACTACATTCTAAGAATAACACTTATTTCCTATATTTGTCAATAACTATGATTGAAGTATACTACGCTCTTTCAGAATCCCCTTTGCGATTCTTCCCCTGCTACCTCTCTCTGCTTCTTTCCCCTGCGGCACGCGATACCTGCCGCAATGCATGCTGTCTAACTGAATTTTACTTCATTCTTCGCATA
This sequence comes from uncultured Lachnospiraceae bacterium, assembly GCA_947176965.1. GTDB lineage: Bacteria > Bacillota > Clostridia > Lachnospirales > Lachnospiraceae > DLAJ01. The sequence goes on from CAMWSU010000016.1 coordinate 5,977, forward strand.
CATTCAGTTCTCCCTTAATTCCTCCCACCGCAGTTCCGCAATGGGACGTCTCAGATTCAGAAAGCACAAGCTTAATCCTATATCATCCACGCACTCCCCAAATAACATCTCTGAGTCCCCTCCAAAATACCAGTGCAATCCCACGTTGTTAGGAATGGTGGCAATCTCATTCCCCTCATAATCATAAACAATCAGCGCACTGTCCGCTATCTGATCGCAGAGAATAATGTAATCTTTCGTAAGGGTAATATTGGGAATGTCCATCGGCCGGTCCGTCAAAATTTTCGTAGTTTGATTCCGGATCGAATAGCAGCAGAGCCCTTCCGCAGCCGCATAATACACAAATCCGTCTTGCACGGAATAAGAACCCAAAAGCCCTTCCTTGACCAAACTGCACTGCCCGGATACTGCATTATAACAATATAATCCGTCCGCAGTATTTTCCAAAATATCATCCACACCGGAAGCTACTTGAAAAAATACAAGCCCGTCAATGTTCTTCATCCGGAATACATCAACATATAGCGCTGCACTGTCTCCCTCAAACACAACCTCTGACATTTCACCTGTGATCGACATCCGCTCCAGCCTCATTCTTTTTTGTTTGGAATCTACAAAATACACATATCCATCCGCAATCAGGATTTCGGGCGAACGCCAATGCCCAGTGGAAGAATAATCTGTTCTAAAAAGCTTTGTACTAATCTCCCATTCGGCGGAACCATCCGCCTTAATGCGGAAAAGAGCGACATAATCATCCGAACTAAGCCCGGCTGCATAAAGACTCCCTTCATCGTATTGAAGATAATCTCTATCGACCCCACTCTTTCCAAACTCAAAGAGCGGAAAATAGGCATTACATTCTCTTCCTTCATGCGTACAATCCGGTCTATTACACAAAGGTATCACCCGTCCGGTTTCTTTGTCCATAAACATCAGGCGCGGGCAAAATTGATCCGGACTCAGGCGTTCCCAAAAATAATACCCGTTTTCCGATTGTGTTACCTTCCGATACTCAAAATCAGAAGCTATCATACCCGATTCTGTCCCCATAGCAGCCTTCTCTGCGTACTTCTGCCCGTTTTTACCACACGCTGGCAGCAGGAATAATCCTGCCATCAGCGCACAGAGAAATCTTACGCCAGTTAAAACACGAATCTCTTTTCCCATGCTAATGTCCCCACTGTTATGAGTATGCCATTCCTGATACAGCCTCCTCTACGCCATCCACATAACCAACAGCATACCCCAATGTATATCGATATCCATCCGATCATCCTCCTTTTCACAAATTCATTTACAAATGACTAAAACTACATTCTAAGAATAGCACTCATTTCCTACATTTGTCAACCGCTATGACAGAAGTATCCTGCATTCTTTTAGACTCCGCTTTGCGATTCTTCCCATGCTGCGGAATTTACGATTGCCCCACAAAAAAACAAGTGCAGCCAAGCATATCCGCCTGCTGCACTTACAATCTAAGGGAGCACTGATGAAATCAGCGTTTCCCAAAATTCCCTATCAGTTAAAACAAACATACCACCTTAACAGCCGCTGCCGTTTCCCCCTGCTACCTCTCCCTGCTTCTTTCCCCTGCGGCACGCGATACCTGCCGCAATGCAGACCGCACCAACCGTTATGAATCCGATCATTGTAACTAGAATGATCGTATCGTCGCGATTCTGCGGGCTCGACCAGTCGATCAGATTCCCCCGCGTGATGGCCCGCACGAGAGAAGGGGCATACATGGTGCCTTTCGGCAATATGATCTGCGTGATCACATCGTTTATGGTTCCGTAGAAGCACCCGAAGATTACAAGAATCATCCCCGCTTTCGTGAGCGGATGGCACTTTGCATACCGCGCCGTCACAAAGATCGCCCACGGAAGCAGCAGGCACCATGACGTGATCAAAAGCGCATTATGCCAGTAATACGCACCGCCACCGTAAAATCCGCATACGATGATGATACCGTAAAGCCACAGCGTATCCCACAGCATCACGATCATTCCTTTCTGATGACAGAACGGCTCCGGAAGCGGTGTCTGTCTTACGATAAACGGTAAAAAAATCACGGACAGACCGAAAACCACGGGTACTGCCGCCACAAAAAACCAACGCCCCCGCGTGTAAATACAGCAGGTGAGCAGCAGCACCAACAGGGCTCCCGTAAAACTGAGGATTGTTTTGGAAAAACGGCGGCCATTTGCAAGCATCGGCACCACTGTGATGCTCGCGACAACGAGCAGCGCCGTCAACACGATAAAAAACCAGTCAAGCGCATGTCCTGTCGCCAGATTGCAGATAAAGCACACGATCACCGGAATCATCAGGATTCCCGACGTGATCATGCCCGCTGTCACGGCAGCGCGCTTTTCTTTTTTTCTGTGATGCTCTAATACGTCACCTGCTTCCTGTTTCAGCAGGCGCTCTACACTGCCGTCCTCCATCTGTTTGGACAGCCGCGTACACTCGCCGCATTCCTGCAAATGCTCCTCCACGATGCGGCGGCTTTCCTCGCCGCACACATGATCACGATAAAGAGGCAGTAAATCCCGCACCAGACCGCATGGATATTTTTTATCATTCATTTTCATTCACCCTTTCCTGTAGCTTACATTTTGCACGGTGATAAGTTACTCTTGCCCAATTCTCCGTTTTTCCGAAGATCATACCAATCTTCGCAAAAGACAATTCCCCAAATACACGAAGTTGAAAAACCTCTTTGTACGGCTCCTCCATTTCGTGCAGAACCTGATGAATACGAAGCGTTAGAACCTCTTCCTCCGCTTTATGTTCCACGCCCTCCGCCGCCGGCAGCTCCTCTTCCGTTAATTCCGTCCGAAAACGGGACTGCCTTTTTAACTCGTTATACGCCGTGTTCTTCGCGATCGCGCAGAGCCATGTGAACTGACCGGACTTTCCGTTAAATTCAGACAGACCGCGCAACGCCTGATAAAAAGTCTGCTGTGTGATCTCCTCCGCCAAATGCGCGCTTTTTACAATTGTCATGACATAGGAATACACACTCATATAATAGGTCTGATACAGTCCGTCAAAATCCACGTTTATCACCTCGCTCTCATGGGTTAGACAATCAAAGCGCACTTTCGTTACAAAAAAATTTAATTTTTTTATTTTCCATGTAAATTTTTGTCTGTACCCATGCCTTTATCATAATTCCAAACGAAGAACTTCACAATCACGAAAAAGCCCACCGGATATACCGGTGGGTTTTAAGATTCAATAACACCATTTTTCTTCCTGCTGTCTAAGCCTATGGACCGCCGCCAAAATCAAATATCCCTCAGCGCATCCTTCATTTTTTTGACGTATTCATAGACATGTTCGCCTGCTGCCTCTTTGTACTGCGCAATCATCTTTACGATGGCACTTCCCACGATCGCGCCGTCCGATTTCCCCGCCATTTCCGCTGCCTGCTCGGGCGTACTGATGCCGAAGCCGACCGCGCACGGCACCTTCGTCACCTCGCGGACGCTGTCTGCCATTTTCCCAATGTCGGTCGTGATCTCGCTTCGCACGCCCGTAACGCCCTTCGAGGAAATGAGATAAATGTACCCCGTCGCCTCGCGCGCGATCATCTGAATCCGCTCCTCGGAAGTCGGCGCGATCAGCGAAATGATGTCCACATCATAGCCCGCCGCCACGTCGGATAATTCTTTTTTCTCCTCATACGGTAAGTCCGGGCAGATGATCCCGTCCACGCCAAGCTCCCTGCAGCGCGCAAGGAACGCGTCGTAGCCATAATGAAATACGGGATTCAGATACGTCAAAAAAACAATCGGTATCTGCGTCTGCTCCCGCACCTGCCGCACGATCTCAAACACGCCGTCCGTCGTGATACCCGCTTTTAAGGCGCGGACATTCGCGTTCTGAATGACCTCCCCCTCAGCGGTCGGGTCGGAAAACGGAATGCCGATCTCGATCAGGTCCGCACCCGCCCGCACCATCTCCAAAATGAACTCCACGGTTTTATCCGCAGTCGGATCTCCCGCCGTCAGAAACGGGATAAATGCCTTTCCGTTTGCAAATGCCTGTGCGATCTTACTCATGAATATCCACCCCCCTGTATCTTGCGATCGCCGCAACGTCCTTGTCTCCGCGTCCCGAAAGACAGATCACGATGCAGTCGTCCTTATCATAATCTTTTGCGATCTTTCTTACATGCGCAACGGCATGCGCACTCTCAATGGCACAGATAATCCCTTCCGTCCGCGCCAGATACTCAAATGCATCCACCGCCTCATCGTCCGTTACCGGAACATACTGCGCCCTGCCGCTGTCATGCAGATATGCGTGCTCGGGTCCGATGCCCGGATAGTCTAACCCCGCCGATATGGAATAAACCGGCGCGATCTGCCCCTGCTCATTTTGGCAAAAAAGAGATTTCATCCCATGGAAGACACCGAGCGAGCCCTTTGCGATCGTCGCGGCATGCAGCTCGGTATCCACGCCTTTGCCCGCCGCTTCACAGCCGATCAGCTTCACCTCTTTGTCTTCGATAAAAGGATGAAACATACCCATCGAATTGCTGCCGCCGCCCACACACGCAACGACCGCCGCCGGAAGTTTTCCCTCACGTGCAAGCATCTGCTCTTTTGTTTCTTTTCCGATAACGCTTTGAAAATCCCGCACCATCATCGGGAACGGATGGGGTCCCATCACGGAACCGAGTACATAATGCGTATCCTCCATGCGCGCGCTCCACTCCATCATCGCCGCATTGACGGCATCCTTTAACGTCATTGTCCCGGTCGTCACGGCATGAACCTTTGCTCCTAAAAGCTCCATGCGATATACATTGAGCGCCTGTCTGATCGTGTCCTCTTTTCCCATGAACACCTCGCACTCTAAGCCAAGCAATGCCGCCGCCGTCGCCGTCGCCACGCCGTGCTGTCCCGCGCCCGTCTCTGCGATCACGCGCGTCTTGCCCATTTTTTTTGCCATCAACACCTGCCCCAAAACGTTATTGATCTTGTGTGAGCCGGTATGGTTTAAGTCCTCACGCTTTAAGTAGATCTTTGCGCCGCCCAAGTCCTCCGTCATCCGTTCCGCATAGTAGAGCAGCGACGGGCGTCCCGCGTAATTACGCATCAGCTCATCCAGCTCTGCCTGGAATGCGGCATCGTTTTTATAAAATTCATATTGTTCTTCCAAATGAATGATCTCGTTCATCAGCGTCTCGCCGATATACTGACCGCCATAGATTCCGTATCTTCCTTTACTCATGTTTCACCGTTTCCTTTCTGCCTGTGCCGCACATCGCTAACCGCAGCCGTTCTGCCCTGCCGATGTTTCGGCATGCCGATGTCCCGGCATATCGTTCGCTTTCGCCGGCATTTTCCGTCGTGCCGCATCTCACATGCCCGCGCGCAGCTCTGCAATCGCCTTTCTCTTATCCGGGCTTCTCATCAACATTTCCCCGATCAGCACCGCGTCCGTTCCGTTTTCCCGAAGTGCCTGAATATCCACCGCCGTCTTCATCCCGCTTTCGGAAACAAAAATGACATCCTGCGGGATCATCGGACGAATTCGTATGGAATTGGAAATGTCCACCGTAAAATCCTTGAGGTTCCGATTATTGACGCCGATGATCTTCGCACCAATCTGAAGCGCGCGGCGCGCCTCCTCCTCGTCATGCACTTCCACAAGCGCCGAAAGTCCAAGCGATGCTGCCAGCGCGTGATAGCGGTTCAGCTCGTCGTCATTTAGGATGGCGCAGATCAACAGTACCGCGCTTGCGCCAAGCACCTTCGCCTCATAGATCATGTACTCGTCCACCGTAAAGTCTTTGCGCAGCACCGGAATGTTCACCGTCTGCGCGATTTCCCTTAAATACTCGTTGCTCCCCTGAAAATAAAACGGTTCCGTCAGCACGGATATCGCCGCCGCACCCGCCTGCTCATATTCCCGTGCGATCTCCGTATAAGGAAAATGTTCCGCAATCAAGCCCTTCGACGGGGATGCTTTTTTCACTTCGCAGATAAATTGAAGTTCTTCCCCCCGCAATGCCTTCGCAAACGGAAATCCCGTGTCCGCAGGAAGCTGCTGCGCCTGCTCTTTCAGCCTTTCAAGCGGCAGTTCTTTTTTACACTGTGCGATCCGCTCCCTCGTCCGTTCCGCAATTTCATCTAAAATCATCGTTTTGCCCTCACTTTATTTCCCGCATGCTCAGCTTCCGCCAAGCCCTTCCTCATTCCCGTTCCGTCACAAACACGCGCTACTCATTCGAGCGCGCCGCAAACTCCTCCAGCTTGCGGTACGCCTTCCCGCTGTCGATCATCTCGGCTGCAAGCGCAACGCCGCCGGCCATATCCGCCGCTTTCCCGGCAACAAACAATCCCGCACCCGCATTCATCAGAACCGCGCCGCGCTTTGCGCCCGTTTCCGTGCCGTCTAAGATTGCGCGTGTGATCGCCGCATTTTCCGCGGGTGTTCCGCCTAAAAGCGCCTCCTTGTCACAGGTAGTAAAGCCGAACTGCTCGGGCGTGATCGTGTAAGTCTTGTAGGAATTGCCGCGTACCTCGCATACCGTCGTCGACGCCGCCATCGAGATCTCATCAAGCTTATCCTGCCCGTAGACGACAAGCGCATTTTTCACGCCGAGATTACAGAGCACATGTGCAAGCGGCTCCACAAACGCTTCCTCATACACGCCCATCACCTGCATATTGGCGCCCGCCGGATTCGCCAGCGGCCCTAAAATATTAAAGATCGTGCGGATTCCCAGCTCCTTGCGGATGGGTCCGACATGCTTCATGGAAATATGATAATTCTGTGCAAATAAGAAACAGATACCGATCTCCTTTAAGAGCTGCGCGCTCTTTGCCGGCGGGATCATGATATTCACGCCGAGCGCCTCTAACACGTCCGCCGCACCGCACTTACTGCTCGCCGCCCTGTTTCCGTGCTTTGCCACCGGAACTCCCGCCGCGGCGATCACAATCGCTGAAGTCGTGGAAATGTTAAAGGAATTGGAGCCGTCGCCGCCCGTTCCGACGATCTCAAGCACATCCATGTCGTGAAGCAGTCTCGTGCAGTGGTTTCTCATTTCCTCCGCCGATCCCGTGATCTCCTCGATCGTCTCGCCCTTCATGCTGAGTGCTGTCAAATACGCGCTCTTTTGCACCTCGCTTGCCTCGCCGCTCATGATCTCGTTCATGACCGCCTTTGCCGTATCATAACCGATATCCTCTTTTTTTGCTAATTGTAAGATTGCTTCTTTAATCATGATTGTTCTCCTTTCGCCTGATTGCCTTCTTATTTTTGATGTACATATTTTTTTATTCTAATCATCCATGCTGTCAACACCAAAGCGAACAAGTTCGCTTAGCGAATTTGGGCGTCAGCACAAATGATTTTTCAATCTAAGCTTTTATATAAATTCTTTATCATTTCAAGCCCCGATTCCGTCAAGACCGACTCCGGATGAAACTGCACGCCGTAAACCGGATAACTCTTATGTTCGACCGCCATCACCTGAGCGTCGTCCGTCTGCGCCGTTATTTTCAGTTCGGGCGGGATGGTTGCGCGATCCGCGGCAAGCGAATGATAGCGCGCCACCGAGCACTCCTTCGGAAATCCGGCAAATAAAACGCTGTCCGTGTCCACGGTGACCACGCTCGTCTTCCCGTGCATCAGTTCTTTTGCATAGGTGACAGTCGCTCCGAACGCCTCACAGATGACCTGATGTCCGAGGCAGACCCCAAAGATCGGGATTTTGCCTGCAAGCTGTTTCACGACCTCCGCACAGATGCCCGCATCCGCCGGTTTTCCCGGTCCCGGTGAGAGCACGATGAGCTGCGGCGAGAGCGCCTCGATTTCCGATACGGTCATCTCGTCGTTTCGAATCACGCGGATATTTTCGCACACCGCGCCGATCAGCTGATACAGATTGTAGGAAAAGCTGTCGTAATTATCAATCAGCAATATCATGATCGATTCCTCCTTTCGCCGTCTCAATCGCCTGCATGACCGCTTTCGCCTTGTTGATACACTCCTGATATTCGTTCTCGGGAACACTGTCCGCCACAATGCCCGCGCCGCTTCGGATAAACACCTTTCCGTTTTTGGCAAACGCCAGTCGGATGCCGATACAGGTATCCATATTGCCCGTAAAATCCAGATAGCCGATCGCTCCGCCGTAAATGCCGCGCTTATTATCCTCCAGCTCATTGATGATCTCACAGGCGCGCAGCTTCGGCGCGCCCGAAAGCGTCCCCGCCGGCAGGATCGCGTCCACCGCGTCAAGCGCATCCTTGTCGTCCCTCTCCATGCCGGATACGGTAGAACCGATGTGCATGACATGGGAGTAACGCTCGATGTTCATATACTGCTCCACTTTGACACTGCCGATCTTGCTGATCTTTCCGATGTCATTCCTGCCCAGATCGACGAGCATATTGTGCTCGGATCGTTCTTTTTCATCCGCAAGCAGTTCTTTCTCCAACGCCTCATCTTCTTCCGGCGTCGCCCCGCGCGGTCTTGTTCCTGCAAGCGGATAGGTATAAAGCTTCCCGTCCTCCAGCTTCACAAGCGTTTCCGGCGACGCGCCCGCGATCTCGATATCGTCACTGGAAAAATAAAACATATACGGCGACGGGTTCGTCGTCCTCAGCACGCGGTAAGCATCAAACAGGCTCCCTTCCATGTCCGCCTCCACACGGTTCGAGAGCACAACCTGAAAAATATCCCCCTCCCGGATGTGGTTCTTTGCCTGAGCCACCATCTCGCAGTATTCTTCTTTCGAAAAAAGATAACGATAATCGGATGTCAGCATAAGCGGCGCTATCTCTGCCGGCTCCCCGCCCCGCACAAGAGCGGCCATCTCCTTTAACTCGCGGATGGCACGGGGATACGCCGTTTCTAAGTCGTCCGTCTTTGCATTCACGATCAAAATGATCTTCTGCCTGAGATTATCAAACGCGATCACCTTATCAAACAGCATCAGATCCACATCGCGGAACCCCTCGCAGTCCTTTGCGCCGAGCTTTAAGGTCGGCTCACTGTACTTGATGTAATCATAGGAAAAATATCCGACCAGTCCCCCGGTAAACGGCGGCAGTCCTTTTAGCCGCGGACTTTTGTACTGCGCTAAAATCTCCCTGATATAAGCGCCGGGATGCGATACCTCCTCTGTCTGTATGATGCCGCTTTTGATCGTCATCTGATGATCGAGACAGGAAATTTCCAGCCGCGGTTCATATCCAAGAAAGGTATAGCGTCCCCACCTTCTCGTCTGTTCCACGCTTTCCAAAATATAACAGTGCCTGCTGACCTTTTTTAAGCTCCGAAGCACCTCGATCGGCGTTCTGCTGTCCGAATAGATCTCCATGCTGATCGGAATCGCCCGATAGTCTCCGCCCTGAACGATCCGCTCCGCCTCCTCCAGTGTGGGATAACACATTTTTCATTCCTCCTTTTCCACGCTCGCGTTGCTCGCCGCAAAGTATTTCCCACACGTCTGCTCGTGCAAGCACGGCAGACGTACGTGAACTACTTTGCTTCTCTGCTTATCGCGCAAAAAAAACGCCCCCGACAACAGTTGTCTGTCATCAAGGACGAGTTTATCATTTTACCCGCGGTGCCACCCTGCTATATGCGCTCTGCGTCCGCACTGCCTTCCTGATCCGGCCATGCGCCCGCTTTGCGTCATACTCTCATTAAGAGATACCATCATATCTCCGGCTGCTAACGTAAGCCTCACGTCATAGAATACTGGGAGCCTGCGGCTCTGTTGACTATGCCCTCCGCGATCCATTTAACAGGCTGCGGTCTGACCGGATCTCAGCATCCCGGTCTCTCTGTGAGTGCAGATTCTGTTTTTATCTTCGCTTCATCGGTTTAACGTACTATTTGATTACTGTACTGCCATGAATTATAATACCTGCTGTGAGATTTTGCAAGTACTATTTTACAAATTATGATATAATGAGCGTTAGCGAGAAGAATGAGTTTACTCATTCGGCGAGCGGCGAATGTTGATCATGAATCGAAGATTCATGATATAATAGGCGCAAAGGAAAAACAAGCGCCGCGAAAAGCAGCAAGCTGCTCAGCATTTGTTTTTCCTGCGCCATTAACGAGCAAACGTCCGGTGAAGCCGGACATAAAGCGCGTAAGCGCGGGTTTGCGAGATTGGATGATATAATAGAATCGAAAATTCAGCTAGGAGGATAAAAAATGCGAAGAGCAATAAAAAAGCGACTGGTCAAGGCGGCCGTACTCGGTCTGGGCATGGCCGCGGCTTGTTCCTTATACGGATGCGGTTCCTCAGAAACTGCTGGCGATGAGACAGATATGGGAAACAGGGATCCTGGCAATACGGCAGCAGGAAATTCCGATGGCACACAGGAAGATACGGCGGAAAATCCGGACTCGGACGGCCCGCTGTCCGCATCCTATACAGTGCATGTGAATGCTTCCGAAGAGGATGATCCCAGCAGGATTTCAGATACTTTATACGGCTTGTTTTTGGAGGATATCAATTATGCGGTTGACGGCGGCCTGTATGCGGAACTGGTCAAGAACCGTTCCTTTGAATACGGTCCGGCTGCCGCGGGCGAAAATAAGCATGGTTGGCTGAATGAAAATGACGAATATGTCAATTTCGAGGTAGTGGACGGGAGTGAGCAGAACAGCTGCCTGAATGAAGCAAATCCAAACTATGCCGTGATTTCTTATAATGGGCTTTCCTCCAATGATCTCTATTATGGTATCTGCAATGTAGGATATCTGGACGGTCTTGCCGTTACATCCGGGGAAAGCTACCGCGTTTCCCTATATGTGAGGAGCGCGATGCAATCCGATCTCGAATGTATGGAAGTGAATGCCGCCGGGATGGAGCCGATTCCGGGTTATGAGGGGGATATACGGATTTCTCTTCGAGACGGGAATGGAACCGTCTATGCGCAGGCTTATGTTGACGGTATATCGGATCAGTGGACCAGGCAGGAAGTCATTTTGACGCCCTCTGCCTCAGCAAACCAAAATCTGCGTCTTTATGTTGAGATTCGCATGGGCTCGATCTGCGTGGATATGGTTTCCATGATGCCCGTAGATACCTATCAAAATCTGCCCATCCGAAAGGACATCGGAGAGTATCTGGAAGCCTTACATCCTTCCTTTTTACGTTTCCCCGGCGGCTGTGCGATCGAGGGAAAGGATGAAGAAAGCATTTACCGCTGGAAGGATTCCATCGGAAACGGAACGGAATTTACGATAAACGGTGAAAAAACGACGGGGGACGCGGCAGTGCGTCCACAGGGCAGGGATATTTGGTCCGGAACGGCCGCCAATCCTTATTATACCACCTATGGCATCGGCTTTTATGAATATTTTGAACTCTGTGAGGCGCTGGATTGTCTTCCGGTCCCTGTTTTGAATGCCGGGATGACCTGCGAGATACAAAGTCCGAGATATATCGTGTATCCTCTAAGCAGTGACGAGTTCCGGCAATATGTGCAGGATGCTCTGGATCTGGTAGAGTTCTGCAGGGGCGGCGCTGATACCTACTGGGGCAGTGTACGTATCCGGATGGGGCATGAGGAACCTTTCCGATTGAAATATATCGCGATCGGAAATGAACAGTGGCAGAGTGAATATCATGCGCACTACAGGAAATTTGTGGAAGCATTTGAAGCCGCCGCTGTGGAAAATCCGGATTTGTACGGAGATATTGAATTGATCGTGGCAAACGGTACCGCTTCCGGCAGTACGGAGGGATGGTTCTATATCGAAGACTATCCGGATTCTCTTACGACGCTCGTAGACGAGCATTATTATGAATCTCCGAATTGGTTTTTAACAAATGTACATCGTTATGATTCCTATGACAGGGATGCTCAGGCAAGGGTATTTCTGGGAGAATATGCGGCGCAGTCCAATACCCTGTATGCGGCGCTTGCGGAGGCAGCGTATATGACAGGACTTGAGAGAAACGGGGATGTGGTCGAAATGGCATGCTACGCGCCCCTATTCGGGAATCGCACAAGTAATCAGTGGACACCGGATATGATCTTCTTTTCCAATCATTCCCTGTACGGAACCCCGAATTACTATGTTCAGAAAATGTTCGCGCAAAATGTCGGAACCAGGGTGCTGCCCACAGAGCTTGAAATGACCGGAATCGCACAGGAAAGCGGGCTGTCCGGTGCCGTCGGGCTTGGCTCGTGGATGACCTCTGTTTCCTATGATAATCTGACCGTGACCTCCAATGCGGACGGCTCCGTGTTATATCATACGGATTTTGAAAGTGACGATACCTTACGCGAGGACGGTTTTACGGATCACGAGGGCGAATGGAGCATCCGTGACGGAAAACTCGTGCAGAAACATACGGGATCGCCCTTTGATACAAACACGGGCGATGTTGTTTATGTCGGGGATTCCTCCTGGAGCAACTATACTCTCACCGTGGAGGCAGAAATTCTGGGAGGAAACGAAGGATTTTTGATTCCGGTTTGCGTTAAGGATTCCGGCAATAATATTTTCTGGAACGTCGGCGGGTGGGGGAATACCGTTTCCTGTCTGCAGATCGTTACAGGCAATTCCAAAAGCGGGCAGATTACCGGAACGGTGAGGAATCTGGTGCTGAAAAAAAATCAAGTCTACCAATTAAAGGTGGTCGTGGAGGGAAACAATATCAAATGTTACATTGACGATACCCTGTATGTGGATTATACGCAGCAAACAGCGGAGTATATTTATGAAACGGCAAGTGTGGACAAAAACGGGGATATCATAATAAAATTTGTCAATATAACGGAAGAAGAAATTCCGATCGCCGTGGTTTTGGACGGATTTCATATTGAAAACGCTTCCGGTGAAGCTCTGGTTACGGTTATGAACGGGGGAAGTCTTTCCGATACCAATTCCTTTGAGGAGCCGGAAAAGCTCTGTCCGCGGGAATATACGATGGAGATTGCCGCAGAATTTACCTATACCGCGCCGGCGTATTCGGTAAGCGTCATACGGATCAGGGCGGAATAATATGTACATAGCGAGTTAAAAGGGGCTATACGTTTCCGTACAGCCCCTTTTGCAGTAATTCCATTGACGCATTCAGGTTAACACCTTCTCCATCATAATCTCATCTTCATCGCACTCCCCGGTCAGATAAAAGCCTAACTTCTCATACATATTTTTTGCAGCTTCATTCCCGTCAATATAGCATAAGATCACTTTATCATACTTGCCATCAGATTCCATCATTTTCAGAATTTGCTGCGCCGCTTCGGTTCCAAAACCTTTCCCCTGATAGCGTTCATCTATAAACATCTGGCTAAAATCAAACGCCTTCCGTTCGTCACAGTCATAATACAGCGCCATTCCCACCGGAACATCGTCATCATAAATGACATAGGCATTGCTTCTGCTTTCCCGATACGCATACGCTCTCGCCAACATTCGCATATCATCAGATACAAACCCCTTTTGTGATTCCGAAACTTTCAGACCAAATCTCCAATTCCCAGGATCTACAACTTCAAGCCTGATCATTATTTTTCCTCCATGAAACAAGAACTTCTTGTGAGAAAAGCCATTCCTTGTTCTTATATAATACAACTTTCATTTACGACACCCCATAGTTTGCACTCATATATCAAAAACTTATTTCTGATGCTCAATAATCCATTGTAAAATTTCCTTTTCACCAATATCACCAGATGCCAGCGCAAGAATCACGTCACTCAACTCCTTTTGACTGTAAGACAATTCATATCCGTTTAATGACAGAAAAACCAACATCACGTGCGCACCAAGTCTTTTGTTTCCGTCTAACATAGCATGATTTTTTACCAATCCAAAACAAAGCCTTGCCGCTTTTGCCTGCACACTCGGATAGAGCTCTATTTCTCCAAAAAAACTGAAAAGGATTATTTAGCGCCAAATCCAACATTCCTTCATCACGAATACCAGCACTTCCTCCAGTGGCCTCTATCAAACTTGCATGAATCTTTAATATCTGTTCTTTGCTTAAAATGATCATTTTGCAAGAACCTCATACGCTTCCATATTCTGTTTTATCAATCTCTCAGATATTGCAAAAACATCTTCATTACCGGCAACCTTTTCTTTTTCTGCCTTGCTGAAATCAATTACCAAATATCTGGGTACGTTATTTTTCAGAATAACCGCTGTTCCATGTTCATCAACTACTTTGGCTACCTTTGAAAAATTTTGATTCGCTTCTGTAATTGAAATCATTGTGTTTGTATCTATTGTCATTTTACATGCACCTCGCTTCTGATTACATTATATGCAAATTCTAGCTAGAAAACAACCTATTTCACGCAGTATTTAAAATTGTCTTATCACTAAAATCTTCCCTTGCAAAATGCCATAAGGAAAAAAACAAGAGAGAAATGATATATAAAAAAGTCATTGACGAACACAGTTGTCTGTGCTATATTTTATATACTCTATAGGGGTATATTGAACACGGAAATTTCTGTAAAACACCATTTTTTCTTCCTTATTATAGTAGATTATTTGCAAAAGAACCCATACTAAAAAAGAACGCTGCGCGTTCTTTCGAAGAATTGCGTAAGCAATTCTTCTGGGGTCTGGTAATTTCCTATAAGTAAAAAAATTTCCTGCGGAGGTTCACGATGGAAAATGAAGCGACAAGCACCGCCTGCAGCAAAGGCTGCGCAGAATGCGAGCGGCACAAGCACCGTTCGAAAGAAGAATACCGTTCTCTGACAAACCGGTTAAACCGCATCGAAGGTCAGATCCGCGGCATCCGCCAAATGGTGGATGACGAGCGCTACTGTGTGGATATTCTCACGCAGGTCAGCGCCGTACAATCGGCGCTCAATGCCTTTAACCGCGAACTGCTCACGCGCCATATCAAGAGCTGTGTGACGGAGGACATCAAGAGCGGAAACGACGCAGCCGTTGATGAACTCTGCGCCACACTGCAAAAATTAATGAAATAAAAAAGAACGCTGCGCGTTCTTTGCGAGATTTGCGTTCCGCAAACTCGCGTGTATGAGAATCCTTAATAGTTATAAAGAAAGTGACTTCATCATGAAAAAAGAAATCTATGATATCACGGGAATGACATGCTCCGCCTGCTCCGCACGTGTGGAAAAGACCGCCGCCAAGCTTCCCGGTGTCCAAAAAGCGAGCGTGAATCTCCTCACCAACCGCATGAATATTGAATATGACGAAACTCAGCTCTCTCAGGACGAGATTGTCTCCGCCATCGAGAAAGCGGGGTACGGCGCCGGACTATCCTCTGCGTCAGCGAATACGAAAAACACGGATCACAGTCCCGCTTCCATGCAGCATGCAGAAAATACGCCGTCCGAGAATGTGAATGAGAAACATATCCGCAGCATGAAAAAGCGCCTCGTCTGGTCATTTGTTTTTTTGATTCCAATGATGTATGTGTCCATGCACGGCATGTTCCGGCATATGTTCGGTCTGCCGGTTCCACGCTTTGTCTCTGCGCTGTTTGATGGGGAGCAGAATGCCGTCGTCAATGTATTGACCCAGTTTTTGCTTTTGCTTCCTATTTTATATTTGAACCGCAGCTATTATATGAATGGCTTCCGTAACCTGTTTCACGGTGCGCCGAATATGGACACCTTGATCGCACTCGGCTCCACCGCATCCACTGTTTACGGTTTATTTGCGCTCTACCGCATCGGCTACGGACTCGGGCACGGCGATATCGCGGTAGTGTCACACTACCTGTCCGACATTTATTTTGAATCGGCAGGCATGATCGTCACACTAATCACGCTCGGAAAATTTTTAGAGGCACGCTCAAAGGGCAAAACAAGCAGCGCGATTGAAAAGCTGATGGATCTTTCTCCGCGGACGGCGCTCGTTATGCGTGACGGAACAGAACAGGAAATTCCCGTCTCTCTTGTTGCGGTCGGTGACACGGTCATTGTTAAGCCCGGCGCACGTGTCCCCGTGGACGGCGTGATCGTGAGCGGTCATACCTCACTGGACGAATCGCCGATCACCGGAGAGAGTCTTCCCGTAGAAAAAAAAGAGGGCGACTCCGTAATCTCCGCCTCTATGAACCAAAACGGATATTTTCAGATGAAAGCACAACGGGTCGGTGAGGACACGACCATTCAGCAGATCATCCGCCTTGTGGAGGAAGCGTCTTCCAGCAAAGCGCCGATCGCGCGCCTTGCCGATAAGGTGTCCGGCATTTTTGTTCCGGTCGTCATGCTCATCGCGCTTGCAACGACCCTCATCTGGATGTTCGTCGGAGCGGATTTTGAATCCGCGCTCTCCTTCGGCATCAGTGTCCTCGTGATCTCCTGCCCGTGCGCGCTCGGTTTAGCAACCCCTGTCGCGATCATGGTCGGGACGGGTAAGGGCGCGGAAAACGGCATCCTGATCAAATCGGGAGAAGCGTTGGAAACAGCGCACCATATCGACACGGTCGTATTGGATAAAACGGGAACCATCACGGAGGGGAAACCGCATGTGACCGACGTGTTTACCTATGACTGCACAAAAGAAGAACTGCTCCGCATCGCGGCTTCCTTAGAGCATAAAAGCGAGCATCCGCTTGCAGAAGCGGTGCTGTCCTATGCACCTTCTTTCTATGCAGAAACGACCGATTTTACGCTTCTTCCCGGTCAGGGTATCAGCGCCGTGATCAATGGCATCCGCTATTATTCGGGTAATTTACATCTCCCCGTATCCTGCATCACGCAGGATATCCGGCAGCGTGTAGAAGCGCTCTCCGACGAGGGCAAAACACCGCTTTTATTTACATCGGATACCCGCTTCCTCGGCATCATTGCCGTCGCCGACGTTGTAAAACCGACGAGCGCGCAGGCAATCCGCCTTTTACACGATATGCATATCCGTACGGTCATGCTGACGGGCGACAATGAGCGCGTCGCGGGGGCGATTCAAAAACAGACGGGTGTCTCGTCGGTGATCGCCGGTGTACTTCCGCAGGATAAAGAGCGGCATATCCGTTCGCTCAAAGAGCAGGGACACATCGTCGCCATGATCGGGGACGGCATCAATGACGCACCGGCTCTTGCAAGTGCGGATGTCGGCATTGCCATCGGCGCAGGAACCGAGGTTGCAATCGAAAGCGCAGACGCTGTCTTGATCCGCAATGATCTGCTTGACGCGGTAACGGCGATCCGTTTAAGCAAAGCAGTCATCCGCAATATCCGCCAAAATCTGTTTTGGGCATTTTTTTATAACTGCATCGGCATCCCGCTCGCGGCAGGCGTCCTGTACGCGCCGCTTCACTTAAGACTGACACCGATGTTCGGCGCCGCGGCCATGAGTTTAAGCAGCGTCTGCGTTGTCACCAACGCTCTGCGCCTGCGGTTTTTTAAGCCAACGGTACGTGCAGGCGGCCTTTCGGCGGATGAAACCGCCCCTGCCGACACTGCGCCAATCGCAACCAAGGCCTCTAAAGAGGCTCAAAATAAGGAGGAATCAACTATGACAATCACATTAAGTATTGAAGGAATGATGTGCGAACACTGCAAAAAGCATGTGGAGGAAGCGCTTTCTAAGCTGCCGGCCTCATCCGTATCCGTGGATTTAGCCGCAAAGAGCGCAAGTCTTACCCCGACAGGCGATATTTCCGACGAAACACTCAAACAGACGATCGCTGATGCCGGGTATGAGTTAGTGAACATCGCAAGAAGCTAGTGTAGTGTCCCATTCATAATCAGCCAAACTGCACTGTTTCTATCGTCACCTGCTGCGTTGTCATCAGTCAGCGTAGCCACCGCTACGCCTTCTTCCGCCTTGCAGAATGACGATATACTCTTAATACGGCTTCTTTTGTTCATTGACGCACTCACAAAATCAGAGCGCATAGATCAATATGGTCTATGCGCTCTGATCATTTTACAAACATATAGGAAATAGAATCAAGCGATCTGTTCAATCCGGCATTTCTGACATAGCGGATATGTTGCCAAAAACGGTTCAACGCTCTTTTTCATCTCTGCAAAAGAACTCCCATAAAAATACAAAGCCGTGTAGGTTTTTCCCTCCCAATAGCTGTACATGCTTCCGATTCCCTTCATCGCTTGCTCCATTTGCTCGATTACATAATTGATATCACAACTCTTATATACCTCCTCGGGCAGATCAACGCCATTGGAATAGTAGGCCATTCCCTCTAATGTTCCCACTTCTATTTCGGGTTCCATACCCTGCAAACGAGAACCCTTGGGGATTCCTATTCTATTCAGCAGATCCACCAGCCATGGGATGAGTTCCTGTCGATCCTCTGTCAAATGAATCTCGATATCGCAGTACGCAATCTCTCCATCGGGATTCTGCGCTGTTCCACCCCCGGTAATCTCTCCGATTCCTTTTTTCTCCAAAATCTCCTGCAGAGCATCCTCCAGCTCAAATCTGTGCTTGGGCTGAAAACGCGCATTTAATTTTAATGTCAGATACATGAATTCCCCTCCTTATAAATCAGTCTAAAATCGGCAAATGATTCAGGCAGGGCGGTAAATGCATCATATGATGATCTGTCATGGGAGTTAAAATCATACCGCCCCTCGTCAATCTTCCCCAAAATACTAATAACCAAACAGAACGAAAATCGGTAGTCACTCCGCCTTCTTCCAATATTCTCATTACCCATTCTTCAGGTACCATTGATTGTATCTGCTCCAAGGTCAAATTCCCTAATATGCAACGTGTATTTTTTCCTACTGCAATCATATAATCACGAAGTGCAAGAGCATTTATTCCTTTTCCAAACGCCACTGCTTCATCATATTCCAGTGCATTTCCCGTGTCTGTAATGGAAGCACCGATTTTTCTTTGCCATTCTGCATTGAAAATCTGGTTCTGATTCACCATTAAAATATTGCTTACTAAATCTTCAATACGATATGTATGCCAAAACTGCCAGCACATAGGAACTTTTCTCGTCCCTGCATAATGCAAATCTACGTCGTAATCTTCTCTTGGTACGATTGCATTCTGATTTCCCAATAGCATATAATCCAAAACATAATCTGCGATCGTTTTTTCGGTTCTCCCGGATATTTCAGCAGGATGTACCATAGCGTGAACTTCTAATGTCAGCCTTCTTATCCTTTCTATTTCTGTTCCTTTTAATGCCTTTTTTAATTCATCATATTTTTCCCTAATTGATGCATATAGTTCCTCTTTTTTCATAAACTGTCAATCCTTTCGTGTTTCATCAATGTTGGATTGTGATTTGTTTGTATCCCTGCTTTTTATCATAGCATAAGCGCAAGGGGGAGCGCAATCGTATGATCGCTCTCCCCCCCTGTTATCCGCAAAGAATCCGCATACGGATTCTTCTCGGAATCACTTAGATTTTCTTAAACTGCGATTTTTCAGCCTTAGCAAATATTGATTCCCTTTATGCCTTAAATTTCACTGCCGTACCGTAAGCGATGATTTCCGCTGCACCGGACATGATCTGCGAAGAACCGTACATGATCCCGATGACCGCATCTGCACCGATTGCCTCTGCCTCATCCACCATCCGCTTGATCGCAATCGAACGCGCTTCATTGAGCATCTCCGTATACGCGGTGATTTCTCCGCCTACCAGATTTTTCATGCCCGATAAAAAATCACGTCCGATGTTCTTTGCCCTTACCGTTGTTCCCTTTACCATTCCGAGTGCCTCGATCTCTTTTCCCGGCACATATTCAATACTTAATAACAGCATCTTCGTTCCCTCCTCAATATTTTGCTGCATCGTCCTCTTCCCCGTTCCCGATCTCTCTTAACCGTTCACGCACGGCAATCAAAACCCCGCCGATCACAATAAGCGGCATTATGATGACAATGACGATAAACGGGATCACCGCGCCCGGTATTGATTCTCCCGAATAAAAAATTCCCGCCAGGACCAGCACCAAGAGCACCGCCATATACAGCGTCACCGCAGCCGCCACAACAAGCGGCGCTATTTTCTTTTTTCTTCTCATATCCGTTGCAGTCACATTCATCAGACGTGTCCCTCCTTTCTCCCTGTCTTCCATCCCGGCAAGCAGCTCCTCGGTGGGAAGCGTTTCAAACTCCGCACCGGTTTCAATAAGCTCCGCACATAGTTCACGGATCTGTGTCAGATTCTTTTCTTCCCGTGCAAGGGAAATCTCATGCCTTCTTAAACAGTCCTCCAGCGTCATATGTTTCGTCTGCAGTTTTTTGATCTCCTCGATCGGAACTGAGAGCTTCCGCAGCAGCTTAATCCGCTTTAACATATCGACATCCTCCTCCGAGTAGTCGCGATATCCGTTCTGCACCTGCCGCTTCGGTTCTAACAGCCCTTTCTCTTCATAAAAACGAATGTTCTTTTTCGTGATGCCGACTAATTGCTCGACTTCATTGATTTTCATAGCGTATGAAAACCGCCCTTCCTCACAAGATTTGTATTAACCATATACCTTCCACCCGATGGAATGTCAATCTATTTTTTCAAAATACCTTGCACATTTTTATTTGCACTCATACGCAAAAAGTGTACAAGTTATCGCTAACTCGTACACTTTTTTCTACATTCTAATGCTTTATGGGAATCATTTCCCGTCTGTCAAATCCTAACATCCACCGGAGGGTACAGCTCCGACTGTGATTTTTCCCTTCCGATATCCATGCCGGCTGCCATTCCCTGTGCATTTTTGTTCTCATCCTGCCCGGCTTCTGCTTTTTGCGCAGGATTCTTCTTTGCAGAATCCGCCTCTTCCGTATTCGCATTTCCCGACTGTCCGCTATGTTCCGTTTGCCTGCGCTCCGTCTTCTCCGTGCGCTCTGCGGTATTGCTGCGCTCCGCCTCCGCCGCCTCGCGTGCGCTTTCATTTGCCTCACGCAGTGAACCCGCCTGTGCGACAGCCGCACTTACGGCCTTTTCCTTCACTCCCGCAAGTTCGGCTTCTTTTCGCTCCGTCGAACCCCCGCTAGCGGAATCCATCTTGATCTCCGACTCTAATACGCCTGCGCGGTTTTCCATTTTATTCGAAACACTGCCCTGTACCTTTGCCTGCTTCATGGATGCATCGGCGGAAAGCATCGCGGACATCCCCTCTGTAGAGAGGCCTGCTGCCTGTGTCTTACCCTTTCCTTTAGACGCACTTCCCGCTCGCTGCGCCCCCGCATTCTGCGCATTTTGTCTCTGTTTCTGCTTCTCCGCTTTTTCCTGCATCCGTTTTTCCATCTGATGCTGTCTGAGCTGCATATTCAGATCGGAGATTTCCTTTGTCAGCTCCTGACGCTTTTTCATTTTTTCCTCAGGAGTCATATCCTCCTTGGAGGACAATTCGGAAAGCTGCTGCTGCTTTTCCTCTATCTGTTTCCGAATGCTCTTTGACTGCGCATCCTCAATTTGACCAAGCATTCCTGCCGCCATCATGACTCCCGCGCCTGATGCGCCTGCCGCGTTATTTCCGTTTTCTACTCTCATATGAATCTCCCTTCCATGGTATTTACAGACATGTTCTCCATAACCTGCTATACGTTTCTTTTCGGCCGATTGCAGCACATGCTTTATCCTTTTGTTGTCAACGAACGTTTCCTTGTTGTGACGCGCAGAAAATCAAATACACAGCATCATACTTAAAACTACCATATCCCCTTTTTGTTCGATTGTCATGGCACCATGATAACGTTCCACGACCGTTTTTATGTGGCGCAGTCCGAATCCGTGCTCTTCCGCCGGCTGCTTCGTCGTCATCGGCAGTCCCTCCGCACCGGTCCCCGCAAGCACACCCTCAAACGCATTCTCAATCACGATCAGATAGGCCTGACCTTCCCGAAAGCTGCGGATCCGTATAAAACCTCCCTGCGGCTCCGCTTCCAGCGCATTCGTCAGCGCATTGTCCAAAATCACGCTGAGGTCAAACGCATCCACCGCCGCACTGTCGGGATAATGAAAATCTGTCTCAAATATCGCTCCCGCCTCCGTGATCCGTCGCCTGTGCTCTGCAAGAATGACGTCCGTCACGGGATTTCCCGTCATGATTTCCGGCTCCCGCCCGGCTTTGTCCGCACCGTACTTCGAAGTTTCTCCTTCCGGCTGTCTTTCGGCATTCTCTATGCCTTCCTTCTCCAGCCGTTTTCCGTCATTCTCAGCCCCTTCTTCCTCCAACCGCTCTCCGACGTCCCCCATGGCTTCTCCCTCTGACCCCTTTCCGGCATACATCGCTCCGGCTTTACCTGCCTCTCCGGTATACAATCGCCCCATAGAATCCAAATACTCCTGCGCCCGCCCAAACGCACCGCGCTTCATAAGCCCTTGAAGAACACTGATGTGATTTCTCATATCATGACGCATCCCCCGCAGATCATCATGCAGCCGCTCTACCTCCTCAATATGCGCACGCATGCTTTTTACTTCCTGCAAAA
Organism: uncultured Lachnospiraceae bacterium; assembly: GCA_947176965.1. Taxonomy (GTDB): domain Bacteria; phylum Bacillota; class Clostridia; order Lachnospirales; family Lachnospiraceae; genus DLAJ01. Next base: position 28,357 of record CAMWSU010000016.1, read on the forward strand.
GCAGCCTGTCACTCTGCTTTTTTGCCTGCTCCCGTTTCAGCTTTTGATAGAGCCAGATCATGGACATGATCGCCGCGATCAGAATGAACTGTATGACAATCTCCACAATGTCATACTCCGGAACCATTTCATTTATATACATGCCGGTTTGTTCCAATACTAAATTAATATTTCGCTCGCTCCCGATATAATAAACAATCCCCAAAGTTGACGGCAGCATGAGCAGCAGCATTTCCTTTTTTTCCATCTCGTTCCTGTTAAAAAAGAAAATCTTTTTGATTCCTTTGCAGATCAGCCATAAGATCAATGCAACCAATACCCACTCGATTACACAAAATAAACAAAAACTCAAAAGGCACCAGCGCCATATATTTTCCTGAGACATTCCCGACTTCAATATGATCCATCTCCCGACGGGCTCTTCCGCAAAAGCTCTCAGATCTCTGGCAGCATAAGCCGCAAGGGCGCGCACCGAAAAAAAGATATAACACAGCAAAAACTTCACCTGCCTGTTCTCTTTTTCCAAACAGCACAGTACAAGAAATGCCGCTGCATACGCTGATAAATATGCGGTAAACGAATAAACCTCAACTTCTATATAGGAAAACACCGCCACTACAGTAACATATGCCGCACCGACCATCCACACGCGCCGCTTTGCCTTTGCGCGCACCATAAAATGCCTGCACAGCAGGGCAAGCATGATTCCGGCAATGAGTCGTTTTACACCGCGGTTTACCTCAAACGCAATCTGATAATACAGCTCATAGATTTCGGGTTCCACGCCACTCCTCCTCCCGCTTTCGGATATAATCCATATACTGGCGGACGAACTCTGCATATTTGGTTTTTGCCATCAGCACGCTGTCCCCGTTTTCCAATGCGATCTCCGCGCCGTCATAGCGCCGCACATAGCGCAGATTCACGACATACGACCTGTGACAGCGCACAAAATCGTCTCCCAGACGATGCTCTAAATCCGTCAGGCGTCCGTAAAATTCAATCTTTTCCTGCATTTTGTGAAGCGTTACCTTGCGGTTAAACACTTCCAAATACACGATTTCGGAAAGATATACTTTCTCCGTGCGCGCTTTATTCTTAATCGTCAGGCTCGCCTCCGCACGCTCTTCGCGCAGAAGAGCCGATTCGCGGATCCGCTGCCGCTCGGCAACCGCTTTTTCCAACACCTCGTAGAATTTGACCGTATCAACCGGCTTCAGCAGATAGTGAAATGCCCCCACGTCAAACGCCCGGTATACATACTCCTCCATCGCCGTCAAAAATACGATCGTGACATTCTCACCACGAGCACGCAGCTTTCCCGCAAGCTCCATCCCGCTCATGCCGCTCATCTTAATATCCAAAAAAAGAATATCCGGCATTCCCTGTTCCGCCAAAAGCCGCTCTGCGCTCTCATAAAGGCATACCTCTGCCTCCGGCAGATAATGCCTGATTTTTTGTTTGACATCCTCTCTGATCTCCCGTTCGTCATCACAGACCGCGATTCTCATGGTATGACTCCCCCTGTTTTTCTTCTAATTTTCTTCCTCGCAAACCCGCGCTGACGCGCGATTCTATCCGGCTTCGCCGGATGTTTGCTCGGTAAGGGCGCAGGAAAAGCAAATGTCCGCAGCTTCGCTTGCGGCCGCTTGCTTTTCTTCTGCGCCCTTTCATTATAGCATGTCCGCATATCCTGTGAAAAACGCTTGTTGTAAAAAGGCATTTTATTGAAGTAATTTGCCAATAACGGTTATATGGTTTATAATCGGTTTCGCATACCAAAATAGTAAACGCATAAGGAACTGCGCCATGAACAAGAACCATTTTCTAAGAAAGTCCTTTTTTCGAAACAACCGCTTACTCTTCGCTGTCAGAATTAGCGGTCATCTTTATTGTCCTGTTTATTGCAGTCGTCATCGCACAGCTTATTTTCCGGGTGACGCACAGCCACTTTGTGCGCAAAGCGATGCTGCAGTACAAGAAAACCGCAATGGAAACGCTGCTCGGACATACGTTAAATGATTACAAAGTTGCAGACAACAGCACGTTTTTATCGGCAATGAGCAATGGCCTTGCCACAATCGAAAACAACTACCTGCTCGGAATATTTACGATCACGATCCGGATGATCCAGCTTGTAGTAGCATTTGGAATGATGCTTTGGTATCACTGGCCGTTGACGCTGATCTCAATCGCGGCAAGCGCGCTTGCTTTTGCAGTTTCCATGCTGTTCGGAAACAAGGCTTCCACAGCGGAAAAGCTGGTGAGTGAAAAAAATGCTATCAGTCTCAGCACGATCAAAGAGATCATAGAAGGATTTCCGGTCATCAAGGCGTTTAAGACGGAAAAGCCGGTTACAAAACTGTATGATAAATCCAATCAGAATCTGGAAAACGCAAAATACAGCAGACGAATGATACTGACGCTGGTGAATATCGTTTCTCAGTATACAGGGGCTTTGGTACATGTAGGAATCTTTTTCCTTGGTATTTATTTTGTACATTGCGGCTATATTACGATCGGTGTTGCCGTAGCTTTTGTGCAGCTCATGAACTTTGTGCTGGGTCCGATCCAGACTCTTCCGGAGCTGCTCAGCGCATGGAAAGCGGCAAAACAGTTGATTTACAAATTAGAAAACTTATTGTCCGGTTTCGGTAAATCTACGCTGCTGAATTTGTTATTGCACAGCAATGATGGGTATCAGGGAAACATTTTTATCGGTGAAAAAGAACTAAGAGATATTTCTTTGGAAAGTCTTTATGATAATATTGCCGTTGTCCAGCAAAATGTATTTATATTTGATGCCAGCATGAAGGACAATATCACGCTGTTTCGGGACTTTCCCGATGCCGAGCTCAGCCGGGCGATAGCATTATCCGGATTAAAGGCGCTGATCGAGGAAAAGGGACTTGACTATGATTGCGGTGAATACGGTTCGAATCTTTCCGGAGGGGAGAAGCAGCGGATTTCCATTGCCCGGAGCTTATTACATAAGTCCTCCGTCCTCTTAATGGACGAGGCAACAGCCGCATTAGATGCCGAGAATACCTGGTCTATTTTATCTACTCTGCTGAGTGAGGACGATAAAACGACCAGAATTATCGTTACGCATAATCTGGATGAGGCTTTATTACGAAAGTACGATCAGGTCATTGTCATGAAGAACGGAAATGTGATCGAACAGGGAAGCTTCGAAGAACTGCTGGCGGCAGACGGCTATTTCAGGTCATTCTATCGAATTACCGTATAGGGGCAGAACATTTCCTATAGGTGAACGAAAGGGGGCGGACAAAAATCCGCACCCCTTATTCTTCCTGAAAAACAGTAAATCTGCTTTCCTGCCCGCCTCTTTCATTTGCGGGCACGCCTAAGCTGAATGCCAGCATCAAGGCAAAAACAGCAACACCTATCCCCCCAAATACAAGCGCCACTCTTTCGCCCGCCTTTTCATCCTCCCGGCAGATTGCTTCACCGGTCTGCGGATTCACAAGGATGTGCACCCGTCTGCCTATGGTGCGTTCTTTTTTCTCACTGATTCCCACGGTACCGGAAAGCTGCCTTATCTCTCCTCCCCAATCGTACTCATAAACAGGATGATATACCTTCCGGGCAGTTTCGTCGTTGTCCATACTGCCATCTTGGGCATAATTCGCCAGCACACCGGTCACAGAATGCATGCTGCGGATATTGCGCAGCATTTTGCCTTATTAATAATAGAACCCTTCCCGCCGCAGAAGCGTTACAAATTCCAAAATCCTTTCTCCCTCCGTGTCGAACGAAAAGGTGAATGAAAATCCAATCTCTTTTTCTTCGCTGCCAAGGATATTGTCCTGCAGCTCCTGTATCGTCTGTCCCTCATGATAATAGTCGCCCAGATAATCCTCAACACCATATGCCTCGAACGAATAGTCCGCTATTTTATCAAAAGAATATATGAGCGCTTTTTCCCGTTTCAGCTTCGTGGATACGTCTATTCTATCAAACTGGATTTCCATATCGCAAACCCCCTTCACACTGGTGACAGGGATTGGATAAGAATCTCTGCTGAAGCTGCCGTCTTCGTTTTTCTGATAATGCCCGTTAAACCATCCCGACTCCAATTCAAATTCGCATTGGGAAAAAGCATGCGCAAGCGCATCCTGCTTTTTCTCCAATCGGTCATAGGCTGCGTTTATCTCTTTTTGCAATTCCTTGGATACCATGCACATTTGTCCCCCTAAGTACCATGCGAATTCTCTCTTCCTTTAGTCCAGCTCTACCAGTTCATACTCTCTTGTTCCCACGCCAAGCTTTGCCGCTGTCTCCACCGTATGGATGCCGTTTCGCGACTCCATCCGTTTGATCAGATGCTTTTTTCCCTCGTCGTCGGACGCATAGACCAGATCGACGCACGCCTGATCTAATGCGACAGGATCCAAGGAAGCGAGCATACCGATGTCCGCCATTTTGGGATCTTCTGCGACCGCACAGCAGTCACAGTCCACGGACAGATTTTTCATCACGTTAATGTAGGCGATCTTTCCCTTAAAGCGCGTGACGATCGTCTGCGCTGCATCCGCCATCGACTCTAAAAAAGAATCATGATCGGAAGACCACAGCTTCGCCGCATTTCCCGCACCGTGAATGTGCGCTTTGCCGTGGGAAGACGCGATTCCGATGGAAATATTCTTGAGTGCGCCGCCGAAGCCCCCCATCGGATGGCCCTTAAAATGGGATAATACAAGCAGGGAGTCATAGTTTGCCAGACTTGCGCCGACATAATTTTCCTTAAGTTGAACACCGTTCAATACTGGAAGCGCCATCTCGCCGTCCGCATCCATAATGTCCACGGGCGCGATCTTCGTCCAGCCGTGCAGCTCCATCGTTTTCCGATGCGCCTCAGTCGTGTTGCGCTCTCCCTCATAGGCGGTGTTGCATTCCACGATTGTACCGTTTACCTCATCCACCATCGGCTTCCAAAATTCGGGACGGATAAAATTCTGATTCCCGACCTCGCCGGAATGAACCTTGACCGCCACCTTTCCCGTAAGCGTGACGCCGAGCGCCCGATACAGCGCGATCACGCTCTGCGGATCCATATTTTTTGTCATATACACTTTTGCCTGATTCATTTTGATAACCTCCTACATCTCTCCTAGATTTCCTTTTCTACATTTCAAGATCGTCTGCGTCCCGTCAACGAACGTTTCCGGGATAGCACATGCTCCCGCCTTTTTCCTCATGGGTCATAATCCGCCCACGGCTCCGGACGTTCCCCGCCGTCATGCCGATCGATCTTATCGCGGATCTCCTGCATCTCATAATCAAGCGTGCCGATGGAATCGGCGCAGCGCTTGAGCTGCTCCATGATCTCATCCGCATTCTCCACATCTTTTTTGTATTTCAGCTTATGCTCTAAACTTGCCCAAAAATCCATGGCGATCGTACGGAACTGCAATTCCACCTTCATATACTTTTTTTCTTCTGATAAAAAAATAGGTACGCTCAAGATCAAATGCAGACTGCGGTATCCGTTCAGTTTCGGATGTTTGATATAGTCCTTCGCTTTCACAAGCGTAATATCATCCTGCTTGGCAATCAGTTCCGCCAGACGGTAAATATCGTCGGGAAACGAGCAGATGACCCGGATACCCGCCACATCTGCCAAATGCTCGGTAATATTTTCCAGCGAAAGCGCATACCCTTTCTTTCTCAGCTTTCCGTAGATGCTCTCCGGACTCTTCAGCCTGCTCTTGATCGCCTCAAACGGATTCCGGTTGTATTCCTGCGAAAATTCTTCATTCAGCACCTTCAGCTTTGTCTCCACCTCCATGATGGCGCATCGGTACTGCATCATCAGGTGATTGAACGCCTCCGCCTCCTTTAGCTTTTCCGCCTGATACTCAATGATCTCCGTTTGCTTCTTTAATGTCTCAGTCTGACTTTCCACTTTCTGCTCCAGCTCTTTTTTGCACCGGAACAGCTCCACCGTATTTCTTACTCGTCTCCGGACGATCGAATCGTCGAAGGGTTTATGGATAAAATCCGAAACACCCAGTTCAAAACAGTGGTTTTCAACCTCGGAAGCTTCCTCACTGGTGATGACAAGCACCGGAATCTTTCCCATCCATCCGTTCTGCCTCATCTGCTCCATAACGGCAAATCCATCCATATTCGGCATCTGCAGATCCAGGATCAGAGCCGCCATATCCTCAAAATTCTTTAGTTTTTGTACTGCCTGTTCTCCGTCCGACGCCGTTTCAACCGCATACTCAGCCTCTAACATACGGCATAGTAACTCGCGGTTGATCTCCACATCATCGGCAATCAGTATCCTCTGCATGTCTTCTTCCTCTCGGGTTCAGGTTGTGCCATTCGGTTTTGCAAATGACAGGCACGTAATGCGACAGCGCACAACGGCTGCATTTCTGTATGTCATTATAGCATATCCGCCGCTGTGATTCTACTCGATTCGTTCCTTTTTACGGTCATGCTGCGACCATTGGAAGCAGCTCATCCGCCAATGTTCGTGCCATCCATTCGCACTTCAGTACTCCGACGATTGATTGACACAGATTGACTCTATAACAAAATTCATGCTAAAATTAAAAAACAAAAACGAAATTCTTGGAGGTACGATATGCTGCAGCTAGTGAAAAGATGCCCCGGATATGTTGCAGGTTATAAAGCATATTGTCAGGAGGCTTTCGACAATAATGTTATTTATTTTATGCCGACGAATCCCCTTGACATTGACGATAATTGGTTTCTTCGCACGAAAGCATGGTATGATAAAAAAGAAAGCGGGTTAATCGAGGGCCAGTCGGCAAGCTTCCACTATTGGGCTGTGGACGATGATAAGTTTGTAGGTGAGTTTCAACTGCGGACAGAATTCACAGAGCAGGTAATGACCGGAATCGGAAGTATCGGTTATGCTGTAAGAGTCTCTGAATGGGGTAAAGGATACGGAACAGAAATACTCAGACAGGGATTGCAGATTGCCATGGAGCACAATATGGAAAAAGTGTTGCTGAATATCAACGAAAATAATGCTGCATCCATCCGTGTATGCGAAAAACTCGGCGGAAAACTCTTGGATAAAATAGAAGCCTATAATAAAGACGAAGGTCATCATCTTATGAGAAGATATTGGATTTATTTATGATTCAGCCCCCAGGTGAAAAGAAACAATCCGGTTTTCCGCTGCATTTTGCGATACACTCTCCCATATGCACCCTGACTTCTCCCGCCGCGTTTTTCTCCCGCGCTTCTTTCATGGAAACCCGTACCGCGTCTTTTTGAAACAAAAGAATAATGGTCGAGCCGCCAAACTCAAAATATCCCTTTTCCTCTCCGCTTTGAACACTGTTCAATTTTGCATCCATCCGGTCATGGTTCTTTATTTTTCCCACCAACAGCGCGCCGATCTCCATCTGCACCATCGTTCCGAATCGTTCTGTCCGTATCACCTGATACTCCCTGCTGTTCTGCGCAAAAACCGGGATTCCCCGCAGCGCGATCGGCCTGACACAGTGCAGCTTCCCGTCTATCTTTTTCTCAAAAAGAATCTGCCCGTCCGCCGCATAACAGTAACGATGATAATCCGCAGGCGTCAGACGGAAGATCAGCGCCTCCCCGTCCCGAAATTGTTCTGCAAGCTTTGCATCGCCCAGCAGATCCCGCAGTGAAAATCTTGTCGCCTTGATCATCAATACGGTGGTTCTGCGTATCCTGACAGCACTCAGCCAACCGTCGCACGGACTGCATAAATATCCATCCTCTTTCCCGGAGTCGTCCGTTGTTCTTTTTCTCGTAAAAAAATCATTGAAGGAAGCGAAGCCTCTCTGCGGAATCTCCACTCCCTTCATGTCAATATCATGCTTCCGGATATAATACGGCACCAGCCATTTTGAGGCACTCGACGAAAGATAACGTCCCGCCGCTTCGGACACTTTCGGCTGTATCAGCAGTTTCAGCAGCATCCTTCCGGGTGCAGTCCGATACAAAAAACGCAGCGCGAGCGTATCGCCCGCCGCCGCATTGTTCAAAGCTGCCCCCGGTTTCCCCAATTCATTATGTGAATTTTTCTTTCTCATACAATATCACCACCCATAAATAGTAACAGCCCGATCCCCTCTATGATACCGAGAAGGATCAGCCCTATTTTTCCAACGATCCCCGGCTTTTTGATCTCGATCGGCATGAGATAAGCGAATCCCATCACGATCAGGAGAATCGGAAAGCAGATCCTGTTTCTGCATATATGCTCTTTATATAGTAAAAAGACCAACGGCAGCATCACGGCGATGACCGTTACTGGAACGCCCAGATAACTTTTTCTTTTCTCCTGCGTCTGCTTCTGCCGCTCCTCCTCGAGTACATTAAAATATGCCAGTCTGATCAGCGCGCACAGAACAAACGCGGCAGCAACGACCCCGATCCATGCCTGTTCCTCCGCAATCCGATAAACAAACACCCCCGGCAGCACGCCAAAGCTGATCAGATCGCTGAGTGAATCAATCTGAATCCCAAACCGCTTTTCCCTTTCATCGCGGACTTTTGTTGCCGCCACCATTCCGTCAAACATATCGCAGACGGCGGCGATCATCAGACATAATACCGCGTCCCCATAATTCCCGCACATCACCTTCAGGATACCAAGAAACGCTGACAGCATGCCGCCGTATGTAAGTATGACCGTATAATTATAATATCCAAGTAATCTTTTCATGTCGATCTCCCATTTTTACGCAGCCTGCGGGTTTTTGCGAACAAATCCCACAATCTGACCCATCTGCATCTGCGCCTGCTATCATATTCTATCGTATCAATCCGAAGCCGATGCTATATGCCAAAATACACCATGGTTTTCCTAAAATAATAATCCAAATGAATGTTTTACTCTTCATACTCATTAGACCCGAGAAGTAGCACAAAAAGTCGTCGGGAAACAGCGGAAGTAATGTCGCGATAAACAAAAACCAACCATAGGATCTGCTTTTTTTCACCACTCCGCTCCACTTCTCATATTGCTTTTGGGGGAACATCGAAAGCACAATGCTTTTCCCATATTTTTTTGCAAGATAATACGCAATGATCGATCCGAGGCTGATTCCGATATAATTGCACCAAAACCCCGTCAAAGTTCCAAAAGCGACCGCACCCGCAGCGCATCCCAAATAGCCCGGAAGTACCGGAACCACCACCTGTAACGCCTGAAATAACGTCAGCATGAGCGGCGCGGCAATCCCGAATCGCTTCATATAAAGCTGCAGCGACTCCACAGAATCGATCCGCTGATTAAAGAAAAGTTTTAGCAAAAGCAAAAGGATGAGAACAAATCCGATGATCACCAAAATTTTTACTTTCTTCACCCAGCCGTTTTTCGCGTCATGCGCTTCTGCTTTTTCCTCTGCGACAATTTCCCCATTTCGTGGGTTCATTATCTTCTCCGCGCTGCCCTCTTCCTGAAACTCTATTTTCTTTTCCACGCCGCTTTCTTCATTCTGCGGATTCATTTTCTTCTCCACACCGCGCCCCTCTTGCTGCAATCCTTCCATACAGCGCCGTTACTCTGTCGCCGTACCATTTGGAAAAACCACTCTTTTTCGACAAAAAATAACTTCCTTCCGCCAGCAGCACACCCGCTACCCCGTCCACGATCACGTGCTGCTTCGTCGTCAGGGTGGATACACAGATACTGAGTGCGATCAGCACGGATGCTGCCCGATACCATTTCGGTATCTTTTCATTTCCGCGCACCGCGATCACACAAAGCCAGCTCGTCAGACAATGAATCGACGGAAAGAGATTATCCGCCGCATCGACCTCATACAGCAGGCGCATCAATTCTTCCCATAGGGAATGCCCTTCTATGATCGGTCTGACATTCGTTGTCGGAAATGCCAAAAAACAGACCAGACACACGAGCTTCGCCAAAATGTCCGCGCCCATAAAGCGAAACGCTTCTTCCCGTTCACGCCTGCAGCCGATCGCATAATTCACGATCCAAAACAGATAACAGCCCCAATAAATGAGAATGGTCCACGGAAGAAACGGGATCTTCTCTTCCACCCTGTTCGTCAGGTCATAGTGAAACCACTCCGCTGTCAGCACTCTTGCGCCGTAATAGACAATCCCGTTTACGCCAAGCGTGAGAATGACTGCGATCCACATGACCGGCGGCACGATATGATTCTTTTTTTGCATGTCCGTCTCCTTAGTTCGTCTTCTGCCATTCCTCTACCCTATTGCGATCGGATAGGTATATCCTACCCGCCGCAGGTTAAGAAAGCAGTAAAGAAAAATGTAAAGAAAGCGTTAAGATTAAACCCGTGCTGACACGCTTATTATATACCAAACAGTTTAATATTTCTCTAAGAAACATGAAAGAATGATTAATTCTTTATTAGATTCTTCTTAATCTTCCTCTTTCGGGCCGTCCGCTACTGTGTCCATCATATAAGAACGCAGCAGAACATGCAATAGAATTATCTTACATTTTCGTAAGTTATGCCCTTTCAACACATTTGATGTGAACCTCCCTAAGCTGCTTTTCGTCCACAGTGGCAGGCGCGCCCATCATCACATCCTGCGCATGCTTATTCATCGGAAACGGGATTACTTCACGAATGCTTTCTTCACCGGAGATCAGCATGATCATGCGCTCTATTCCGGGTGCAATGCCCGCATGCGGCGGCGCGCCGTAGCAAAAGGCATGATACATGGCCGGGAACTTTGCTTTTACGTCTTCCTCTCCCAGTCCGACCTTTTCAAACATTTTGATCATCAACTCAGGGTCATGATTGCGAACCGCACCGGACGACAGCTCCACACCGTTACATACAAGATCATATTGATAGGCGAGAATCGCAAGCGGATCCATTGTGTCGATTTCTTCCGCATTCGCGCGGCATGCCGTATTCATGCTGTATGCCACATCCATGTGGCATGCCACATTCTGTGGCATGGAAAAGGGATTATGGCAAAATTCCAGCACGCCCGATTCCTCCCCGATCTCATACATCGGGAAATCCACGATCCAGCAAAATTCATAGCAGTCCTTCTTTTTGTACGCATCAAAGCGGTTTCCGACCGCTCTGCGGATGACGCCCGCCGTCTTTTGGGCGGTCTTTCGCTCTCCGGCGCAGAGCATTACCAGATCGCCGTTTTTTAAGGAAAGCTGACGGATCACCGCTTCTTTCTTCTCTTTTACAAATTTCGCAATCCCGCCGACCGGCTCCCCGTTCTCGTCCAGACGGAACCAATAGGCTTTCTGCCCGCTTATCACCTCTACTTCAGCACAGATCTCGTCAATCTGCTTTCTTGTTCCGGTGAAGCCGCCCGCCACAACCGCCTTAATGCATGTTCCTGCTAATCCGCTGTCTTCTGCCGGTTTGTCACTTGCCCCTGCGAACGGCGCGAAGCCGCAGTCCGCTAACACCTCCGTGGCGTCCTGCACGATGAGATTGATCCGCAGATCCGGTTTATCCGAACCGTAACGCTCCATCGCTTCCGCATAGGGTATCCGCACAAAGGGCGGCTTCGATACCTCGGAATAAATACCGTATTCTGCAAAGACCGGCGGCAATATCTCCTCTATGACCGCAAAGACATCCTCCTGCGAAGCGAACGCCATCTCCATATCCAATTGATAAAATTCTCCCGGAGAGCGGTCCGCCCTTGCATCCTCATCCCGAAAACAAGGTGCGATCTGAAAATAGCGGTCAAAGCCCGACGCCATCAAAAGCTGTTTGAACTGCTGTGGCGCCTGCGGCAGCGCATAAAACTTGCCCGGATGATTTCTCGCCGGAACCAGATAGTCCCTCGCTCCCTCGGGGGAGGAACAGGTCAGGATCGGCGTTGTGATCTCCATGAAATCATGCGCGATCATCTCTTCACGAAGTTTTGCTATGACCTTGCTCCTTAAAATCATTTTTTCCTTTACCTCAGGATTTCTTAAATCCAAATAACGGTATTTCAGGCGTACATTTTCATCGGCCTCCTTGGAGCGCCTGATCGTAAACGGTAATTCCTGAAAACGACACTTTCCAAGCAGCGTGATCTTACTCGGAACCACCTCGATCTCCCCTGTCGCTGTCTCCAAATTTTTCGCGCTTCTTTCGCGCACAACACCGATCACCTCTATCGTCGATTCATAATGGATGCCGCTCACCTGCTCCATCATCTCTACGGTCTCCACAACGATCTGCGTTGTACCGTAAAAATCCCGCAGGATCAGAAAGCCTAAATTTTTGCTGACCTTTCTTAAGTTTTCATACCATCCGACGAGTTTTACCTCCTGCCCTGCGTGCTCCAGTCGAAGCTGCCCGCAATGATGTGTTCTTCCCTGCATCTTTTTTCCTCCTCTGCTTTTCTTTATTTTGTCACAGGAAACAAAAGAGTGCTTCGCACTCTTTCGGAGTTTCGCTAACGCGAAACTCCTGAGATCAATAAATTTCCTATAAGATGAAAAAAGACCACATCGGGAAATGTACTTTTTCAAGTTCCTTTTACCCAATGTGGTCTTTCTTTTCAGTTCCACATAGGTACAACACGATAAGCGCTTGTACCTATGAGTGATCTCATGATACAAGCGCTACCGATCGTCGTCCCTATTCAAGTTCAAAAATGAATACGTCCAATATCTCATAGCAGCCCTCTTGCCTTGCAATCTGTTCATCCCTGCTTCCGGCAATCCGCAAGTTTGTACGTCAGCGCAAATGCCGGAAAAGCGAACTTGTTCGCTTTTTTGTGATTGTAGCACGCCTGCCCGGATGCGTCAACGTTTTTTTCGGAAACGCTTTCGTCAGTCTTTCATCAGCGTTTCCTTAAGATTTCAAATCTTCGTTTTCCGATGTTCTCACGCTCAAGGCGCTGCCATTTTTCACTGCGGATCTTCTGCTTTTTGTCCATACAGACCGCGAGGATTGTATGCGCCTGTGCAATTTCATAAATCCGCGCAAGCATCGCCTCCAAAGAGGACGCGTCCGTGCCGTTCCACTCCGCAAGATTCCCATACGGAACATCTGTGATCACAAGATCCGGTTTTATATCCGGCAGCGGTTTCGTGCAGTCTGCGGTCAACACCTTTGTCTCTATCGTATGTACCAGCAGCTTTTCAAGCCGCGCCGCGCTGTCGATCGCGCCAAGATGGGATTCCTTCTGATAGTCACGGTAAAACTGCTCCAGTTCTTTTTTTCTTCCGGCAAGTCCTTCTTTCGACAGCAGGGAAAGATTTTTTTCTGCACGGGAAACCATTTCCGGATCGATATCGCTTCCGATCAGACCGTCGATCTCCTCATTAAAAAGAAACCCCAGTGTCGCAAGCGATCCGCCCCCGCCGCAGCAAGGGTCATAGATCGTCAATCCTGTTTCCTGAGGCAGGTACTGTTTTGCCCTGCAATAAATCTCCGCCTGCAGGCGCACCGGAAAATTCGCAATATTCTTAACGTGATACAGCACCCGGCCGCTCGCAAGATCTTCATTATTCGCTCTCGGGCTATACCGATATTCCATGCTCGTCCCTCCTCCTCCAACTATAGATCACAGGTATTTGCGACGTGCGATCCTCAAAGGAAGCATTGATTAAATCAGCGCTTCCTTAGGCATACTCCCTAGAACTAGAACATAATTGTTAAATAAATCTATCTTTCATGTCTCAACTTTTCTAATATCGCCATAACATTTGGCTGTGTTGGAGTAAATTTTACTCCACGTTTCAGCATCCCCATAACTTTCTTGGCTTTCTGCTCAATTTCTTTAACTGTGTGTTCACTGGTCAGCATCAGATGATTTCCGGCTTTTTCTTTATTCTCCACAATCCGCTTATATTTATCAATCTGACTAGACAAGGGTATCATCCAGTAAATCCCTGTACTTGTATCTTCAAAGCAATAATAGTGTGGTCTATTTCCTGCCTTGTTGCCTTTAAGATATGGATCAGACATATCCTCAAAAAACTTATCCTTTATGATATAAAATCCTGTTTTCTTCATCTGTTCTGACCTCATTACGGAAAAAGTCCTTCACCTTGCGGCGAAGGACTATACTTTCGACCCAACCATTTATATACCGCATATTGGTCAGCGGTAAACTTTCAGCCCGACCATTTATATACCACATATCGGTCAGTGGTAAACTTTCTTTGTACTTACATTCTAACAAGTGCAAAGAGGAAAGTCAATAGAACCTTCCACATAAAATTTTATGCTACATGCACACAATTTATTCCCTATTTACAGATAACCAAGCATATTTATAATAATTTTTCTCAAATCAATAATATCATTATTGGATTCTATATTGTCTAACACAAACACTTAAAAATTGGTTCCGGAAAACACTCCCCTCAACCGAATTCAATCGCATCAAGCGCATAGGAACCGCCCGTCACTTTCACGGTAATACTGTGTTCCCCATCCGCAATATCCGCCGCGTAGTGACACTGTCTTGCCTCCGCACACGGAATGCTGACCGCTGCCTCCAACAGTTCCCCATCCACAGAAATGGTAAGCTGCGCCGCCTCCGTCTGGCCGATCAGTGCAAAACGGCTGCCCCGAAAAGAAAACGCAAAGCTCTTTTCTTCGGGAGCTTCCCCATTTACCAGCGCCTTCGACCGGGTACGGTTAAAATGAAGATACCCGTCAGGAACCGTTCGTTCCCAGCTGCCCGTATAGGTGATACGGGGATCATGATCGTCCATCCTCCTCACCACAGGCC
>CAMWSU010000017.1 GCA_947176965.1 uncultured Lachnospiraceae bacterium
GATGCGCACTCCGCTTCGCTTCGGCGCGGTACAATGTCTGACGACATTGTACCATAACCCTAACCTTTTTCAAAGTCTTTGCGCGGTTTTGAAGCAGCAAAAAAAGCATTCGGATCGAATATTTCCAAATGCTTCCTTATCAGCCCTGTTTTTCAACGCTTCCGCCCAATCTCCTACACCCGCTCCCATATAAGGCAGTTCTCTTCAAAGTTTGCCCGAACCTTTCCCGCATCTGCAAGATAGGACAGGTAGGAGCGCACCGTGCTTCCCACCAGTACATACTGTTCAAAATTCATCGTCAGTCCATATCGTTCAAACAAGCGTTTCAAAAGCGGCTCAAACATCATCGGCTCTGTTAAAAACATCATGATCGTTTCCGCGATTTCCTGCACTTTTGCTATATTCTTCTCCGCCAGCGGCGCGATCTTCTCCGCCTGCGGCGCATGCGCGGGCACAAACAGAGCCGCTTCCATTCCCTTTACCTTTTCGAGCGTGTCCATATAAGCCGCCACATCATAGAGAAAGCCGATTCCGTACTTTTTTAGGGAATCCTCGCTCATCAGGCAATCCGCAAGATATACCACGTCGTCCTTCGTTCGGAAACCGACCATATCAAAAAAATGTCCCGGCAGCGGAAACATCTGCATCCCTTCCGGCAAAACAGCATCGGTAAGATACTCCGTATCGCTCTCCTGCGCCATCAGAAATTTGTGTCTGAGCGCCTCGCACGGATAGCCGCCATAGAGAAATGCGGGCTCTAAAACCGGATGCCGCGTAAATGCACATTCCATGCCCGGCGCATAGATCCGGCATCCGGTCTGTGTCTGTAAATACCGGTTTCCGCCGATATGATCGGCATTCGAATGCGTATTAAAGATTGCCTTTAACTGCCACCCCTCCCGCTCCAAAATCTGCCGCACCTTCCGCCCGGCATCCTTATCATTTCCACTGTCGATCAGATACGCGTCCTTCTGCTCCCCGACATAAATCCCGATCTTTGCCGGGCAGTTTACATAATAGCTTCCTGCTCCGACCTGTTCTAATTCATACATCTGTGTGTTTCCCCCTGTTCCTCATCGATACATTTTTGCCTGCCTCTCAAACATCTCCGCATACTTTCCACCCATCGCCATTAGATGCTCATGACTGCCATCCTCCTGAATACGTCCATCCTCAATATAAATAATCCGATCAGCCATTTTCGTAGTAGACAACCGATGCGAAATAATAACAATCGTCTGTTGTTTTGCTTGATAAAAAATATATCGGTTCATCTCATGCTCTGATTTCGGATCAAGTGCGGCAGAAGGTTCATCCAAAATGATACACTGTCGGGCGGCATAAAGCAATCTTGACATCGCCATTTTCTGTTTTTCCCCGCCGGAAAATACCACTCCGTTTTCGCTGAACTCCCGCGTATACTCGGTATCGATGGCGCTTGGCAGCCCTTTCATCTTTTCCCAAATACCGGTTTGCATCATAGCCTGTTCAATGCGGTCAGTATTTTCTTCACTCACTATATCCATTTTCACATTCTCTGCCAATGTAGCCGCATACATCTGAAAATTTTGCGGCAGGAATCCGATCAGTTTTCTACGGTATTGCTCTACCGGAAACTCCCGTATATCCACCCCATTTATATAGATGGTACCCTCATCCGGGTCATATAGGCGCAATAGCAGCTTTACCAGTGTTGATTTTCCAGCACCGTTGCTGCCGACAATGGCCAGACGTTCGTTGGCATGAATCGTGAGGTCAAAATTCTTCAGCACCGGCTTACGTGAATGATATCCAAACGTGACATTTTTGAATTCAAAGCAGACCGGCCCGCTGATATCCGAGATCTTTCGAGTTCCCGATTGAATCTCATTCTGATACCCCACAAAACTTAAGAACTGTTCAATATAGATACTATGTTCGTGCATCTCGCGAAAAACTTCCATCAATATGCCGGTTTTGCTTTTAAGAGTGTTATAACTATTCCAAAGCGCAGCCATCGAACCGAAAGACCGTCCGCGGACTAAAGTTTGATACGCTAAATATAACAGTGTCACAAGATCGCCCAAGATTACTTGTGCCAATCGGTCTCCCACGCCCAGGGCAGCTTTCTTTTTGCCATATTTTTGGTTTACTCTCCGCAAACCTTCCGCAGCATCATTTAGTTTGTCGAATAGTATGTGATCAACGTTTGTCAGCTTCAGATCTTTCGCATACTGCTTTTCAAAGAAAACCCTGTTGACATAATTGGTTTGGCGATTATGGATTAATTCTTCCTGGTAATTCTGAAAAGCTACCTTATTCTTGCGAATACCGATGAAGTACGAAATAAATTGGATCACCACTGCTAAGACGAATACCGTGACATCCAGACTTATCACAATCGTCAGCAGCACAAACCCGCTCACAAGGGCATCCACGAAATTCACAAACGTTTTGTAAACCGCCCATGCCCGACGATCGGATTCCTGATTCGCAACCAGCATATTCTGATAATATTCAGGCTGATCATAACATTTCAGGTCCACATTCATCGATTTTTGAGACAGTATCTCCATAAACGCCTTTCGCACCTTCACCTCAGCACTTTTTTTGAGGTAATGATTGACAGGTCCTTGCTTGATCGTGTTGAAAATCAGAACACAGGCATAATAAACACATGTGACAGCGACAAGCGAAGCGAATACCTGCTTGGTGTTCTCCGGGCTTACCGCCAATGCTTCCACTGAATCTGCCAGATATTTGATAAAGAAAACAGAACCGAAAATAGAGAAATTTATCGTATTTAGGATGACAAAGACCAGATTCATCACAGCGTAAAGCGGCGCTGCCCGGAAAAACAGGCGAAGCATAGAAAAGTTGTTTTTGACGAGCTTCATAGTTGCTCCTCCTCTCACGTTTGATAGTATTGTGCCTGCATACGAAACATTTCGGCATATGCACCGTTTAGCGCCATCAATTCATCATGGGTGCCAGACTCGGTGATCTCTCCATTTTCCATAAACAATACTTTGTCCGCGGCTTTACTGGATGCCAACCGATGAGAAATGAAAAATACTGTCTTTCCAACACTATTTTCGCTGATGGCCTCAAAAATCTGTGCTTCGGTAATGGGATCTAACGCACTGGTAGGTTCGTCCAAAACATAGATGTCTGCTTGCTGATTGCAGTAAAGCCGCATTAGTGCCAGATTTTGCATCTGACCGCCGGACAGCAGTTCACCGTTCTCGCTGTACTCATGGGTCAGTTCGGTTTCAAACCCGTGCTCAGATGCGTTGATTTTATCCTTCATATGAAAACGGTCAGCGAGTTTCTCCAGTTCACTTTCCGATGGATTGTCATCTGCGCCCATCAAAATATTCTTTTTATAGCTGGCTGCGTAAAGATGTATATCCTGAAACAACACACTGTATTTGCGTCGATATTCCTCTAAATCAAGCAAGCGGATGTCACAGCCGTTGTACTCAATCGTGCCTTCTGTTGGATCATATAACCGTAAAAGAAGATTCACCAATGTAGATTTCCCGGCACCATTGTACCCTACAATTGCCACCTTTTGCCCGGCCGTAACATCAAATTGAATATTGCGGAGAACCGGTTCGCCCTGATCTGTATAACGGAAGCTTACGTTATGAAACCGCAAAGTGTTCATCGTCTCAGGCTGACGATCCCCATGAGACACAACGGAAGGCTTCGTCTCCATAAACCGACGTATCTTTTGTAGGTAGCGGTTCTGTTCCAGCAGCTGATGAAACAGTGAGATGATAGAGGATGCCCGCCAGGTAAACTCTGCTACAGCGCCAAGCAACGGCAGAAAAACGGCAATTGACATCGTTCCCAAAACAACCATTTTGTGGATGGAGATCAGTGTAATGAGGAAGGAGACCAAGACATATCCAAACATCACGCCAACGGTTTCCATTATGGTAATCTTCGTTTCAAAAAGCTTAAGCAGTCTGCTGTATCCTTCAAAAGCCACTTGCATCGTACGTTGCAAAACATTTTTAATGTTAGTGACTCGCAGTTCTGCAGCATGATCACTTGAAATCAGTACACGGTTCAAATAATCAAGCCGACGATGAAAGGGAATGGCTTGTTCGGTATACTGAAAGCTGATCCGGTTCTTGATCGGCTGAGTCACAAATCCCACAGCCAGCGACAGAAGTACAATGATGATGACCCAGCCGCTGACATTACCGAAAAAAGAAAACAAGACACCCGCACAGAACAGATGCGCCGAAAACGTTGCCAGTGTGTCCAGGATTCCCCGTGTACATTCAAAGATGTTCTCGGTGGTAAAGGTTACTTCATCGTAATACTTTGCGTTGTCAAAGTTTTCCATATCCATCGTCAATATTTTTTGATAGACCATCGTCCGAAGGAAAAGCGAGATTTTGATATCACTTCGCACCACATACAGATTACGGTACAGGGAAAGCAGTACCTCGTATATGATATTGATCAGCCCGACTGCTGCCAGCAAGAACAGGGCTTCACGAAAATCCGCTCCGACAGAAACCCGCTCCATAAAGTAGGAGAAAAACAGAACAGAGTAAAATATGCCGAAAAAGTTACTGATCACCTCTGTAACGAAAGTCAATAGGATTCGCATAGGCGATGCCTGAACAATCAGTTTTAACAGGTAGGTGTAGTTTTTTAATATGCTTTTCTTTTCACGCCCACTCTTTACTACCTTTTCATTATTTTTAATATTCATAAGTCCCCTAAGTTCGTTTGTTATCTTGTCATAGAATGCAGTTCCTAAAATCCTTTGTCATCTTACCGTAAATATCTCTCACACGTTCTTCGCCGTTGCCGTGCAGATAGTGGTGCCAAAAGACAAAAGAAGTGATAACATTTGCAGCGTTCATGTGCCATATAATATCTTGCCGCCTGATCTGTTTCCCTGAAAGTTCCCGGACTGCATTTACATACGAGTCCAATAAAACCGCAGCATCGATCCGGATTCCATCTCCACCTAATCTGCTCAAGAAAAAACTCAAGTCCCCGGACGCTCCGCCAAGATTGACACCCTGCCAATCGCAAAGCAAAATATGACCATTTTTATCTTCCAGTAAATTATCCCAGTGAAAATCACCATGAACCAGCACGCGTTCTTCTGAATCATGCCGTATGATAAGCTCGTTTATGCTGCCTGCAATTTCTTCCAGCTGACTTTCGTCAAACATTCCCGGGTGTTCCGCCAATACACTTTTCCATCCGTTTACGCATTCTGCAATCCTTTGTTCGGACAGCGGTTCCGCCTTTTCCCTATTCTGGCGCATAAAGACCGGCGGTTCGTCTGCATGTAGCGCCGCTAACGCCTTTGTGATTTTTTGAATCATTTCCTCATTGATCATACTGCGTTCAGGACGGTCATACTTTTCCATTAAGATCAAGATTTCATTTTCAGAAACTTCGGCTTTCAGCACTTTAGGAAGGTATATTTTTTGATGCAGGGACTGATTTTGATAGAATAACGCTTCCCTTGCATAAGCATCAAATTGTTCATCTTTCAGCTGCTGGCGAACCACATGTTTTAACACATATTCCCCATCAATTTCATACACTTCTGCACCGCTTTGTCCTGCCTTGATTTCCGTAGTACGATGTTCAGCTAAATATTCCTTCACATTCATTACTGTTTTCCTCCACAATTTCAAATAACTATCATCCGGATTTCTTCCTTTATATCGATCTCTTATGTTATAACATGCCGGAGAAAAGTGGTGTACAAATAGAAGGTTTATATTTTTTTCATATCATCTAAAAAACGGCAGAGTGCATCAGCCTGGGTTCTCGCTCTCACCAATGATTTCATATACTGATCCGTTCTGGATTTTAGTTCCCTGTCTTCCAAGGTCCCAAGAAGGAAACCGGAAGCTTTTCGATTCCGACCGGCATCATATTCGGTTAAAAATCGTAAAATTGCCATGCAGCTGTAACCTGTGTCCAGTAAAAGTCGTATCATATGCATCCGCCTTATTTCAGCCGGTTGGTATATTCGCCGCGAATATGCCGGTTTCTGTGTAAGCAGACGATTGCGTTCCCAGTTACGAATGGTTTCAGGCGTCACACCAAGCAGCTCTGCTGCTTCTTTTTTTGAGTATTCTCTTTCGTCATTCTCATATTGATCTACTTGCTTTGCCACAATGGAGATCGCTTTTTTGGTTCGGATGATATCCTGTTCGATTGCCTTAAGATAATTACGTGTTGCTCTGTCATAGGCTTCTAAGTTCCAATCTTTGGCTGCAGCAATTACGTCCATGCTTATTTTACGAAGACGCGTATTTACAAACCCACCAAATACCAAACTGCATATCCGTATCTGATAGATATGACGGTCGTTGAATACGCGGTATTGATTTGACATTCTTTCTACCGGCTCCAGAAATCCGAGTTTTTCATAAAACCGAATCGTCCCGGCTTTCACTCCGGTCTTTTGGGTCATTTCCTTGATCTGATAACCTGTACTGCCCATTCTTTTGCTCCTATTTCAATCCATTATTGGGATCCTACATAATTTTTTGCTAAAGAACTTGATCAATCGCCATACCGCGAGGCTTACGGCTGCTTAAAAATGTGGAAAGAAAAACGCAAATCCCCGATAATAGGCAGTTTGCCGATTATCGGGGTACTGTAAAAATCAATGATAGCGTGTGTAAATGGGCATTGCCGCAGACTACAGCAAAAAACAGATATTGCGCCCGATATATTGACATGGGGGAGTACCATAGTACTCCCCCGTAAACATGTGCTCAACCTGCGGCACTGCTATTCACATTATTCGAATTGGGATTTGCATTTTTATGCGGCGAATTTCCGACGATTTCAATTCCCTTGCTCACCGCCACAGTAACCTCAATATCCCTCTGTATCGAGTTGGACTCAAACCGGTACAGCACTTTTCCCTTCATCGACTGCACATACTGTGCCGGAAGACGGTTCAACGCGTAAGTGGCAACATCCAGCTTGCATTGCTCACACTTACAATATTCCGTATTCTTCCATAATTCGTCAATCTTACTCAACACCGTTTCTTCCATCAAGTTGATCAATCCTGTCATATTACTCCCCCATACCATATGGCTTTCAGGCGTTTTCATTCGTACCGCTGCCTGTACCGCTCTCCCGTCGGACGGCTTATGCTTCCATCCTGTTTTTAATTTTCATCATGGGCGATGCATGATGCTCATAAGTATATTCCTTTTTATTATAACACAATTTTCCATAAATACATAATTTTTTTACAATTTTAACAGTTTTATCATATTTTTGTATGATTTCGTCATTGATGGACCGGTTTCGTGCCTTAATACCCTCTTGTTTTTATTTATTATAGCATGATTCTTTCTGGTATAAAAGTACCAAAATACGGTGACAGGCTAAAAAGCCTGCCACCGTATCTTCAAACAATCATATCAATGTGCCCTATCCCAATAGAGAGCTCCATTCCTTCCCCCGAGTACCGGAGCTCCAGCTCCGCCGCCTTCCTCATAAGCGCCGCTCTGATATTTCCATAAAGAATCTGCTCCTCACGCAAACCGTCCACATAGCTTTGCAGCTCCTCGCGGCAGGAACGCAGCACCTCATCCCGCCCCGCGACTGTCAGTGTCTCCGGGGACGTGACGCGATACTCGATATCAACACTGGCGTAAAACAAAAACTCATAGAACACATACCCGTCGATCGGACTCACATAGGGTCTCTCCGTCCTTGACAGAACAACCGGAAAGTACGCGGCTTCCTCAAACAACTCTCCATACAGCTCACTCAAGGAGGCTCTCAGTGTCACGTCAAAGAAATCATTGTTTTCATCTTCCTTGGAAACGGTGACCTCAGCATATGTCTCAAGCGCTTCCCCAAGCGCATCGCGCGTAGGTGCGATCAATGCGTTGAACTCGGCAACGCTTAAGCTTAAATAGCCGTCCGTCTTATATGAAAGAAGTTTTTCATAGGCTGCGGAACCATCCTGCGAGAACGGCTCCCGCTCTTCCAAGATGCTTCTCTCGTCCATCTGCTCGAAGCCAACCCCGTCCTCATCGATACGGATTGTCAGCTGCCTCGTGCTGTAGGCATCCGCGTACACCTGAAGAAGCTCTACGACCTGCGCCTCATCGAGGTACAACAGCGATTCAAGATCCTCCGTCTCCCAAAACTCCCGGATCGCGGTCATCATGCCGCCAACGATACGGTCGCGCTCTCCGACGGTAATCGTCTCCTTATCCGCGATATGATACGAAAACTGGTAAAACAGACTACACCATGCGCTGCGCCCGCATTCCTCCGACACCTTATCCGGCAGATATTGATTGATGCACGGATCCTTCTCCCTGCCCGTGTAACGGCTTTGAATCTCCATTCCATTTTCCATACCCGAAAAGTTGACGCTCAGCATGACAAATGACCGCTCGTCTTCGGTGAGCGGGACTGCAAAATCATCCCAGCCGGTATCACAGGCAATGCGCCCCGCACGTTCCTGATCTTCATCCATCCACTCCAAAACCGCCCTGTTGAAATCCGCCAGACGCATCTCCTGATAATCCGGCGTTCTTAAAGTAAACAGGGAGCGGTAATCCGCCGGTGTGCCGTTCGGGTATTCGCGGCGTTCCTGCCCCTGACCGTCGGGATTCCCGCTCTGTCCGCCAAAATTCTCAGCACTTCCATCCTGCCCACCCCACTGCTGATTGTCATTTCGCGCTTCATCGTTCGTCTCATAGGCAGAAAGCGGCATATAAACATACTCCACGGCAATCTCCAGATTTCCGCTGCCCCATTGTTTCGTGAGCCATTCCACCTCTGCATCGATAATCTCCCTCATCAGAGATTCATTCTGCAGCTGCCCATCCGTCTTTCCCCGCAGCACATTCCGCATGCCGTCTGTCATCCCTATCCGCGCGGCATTGTATTCTCCTACGGTCAGCTTCTTCTCATCCAAAATTGTAAGCGTAATATAAAATTCCAACATGGCATTGTCCGCATACAACGGACACTCATTCAGACCGCGGCTCACCGCATAGCTGCCAAATCCTCTTGTCCGCCAGCGCTCCCCGATGAGCGGTTCTAACACATAAAAGAAAAGCGCCGCCGTCTCATCATCGTCCCTGCCTTCATAGAACGCCTCATCTTTCGAAAGCCGCTCCAGCAAGTCGTAGTATTCCCATGTATCCGTCAGCGTCCAAACCGCGTTTTGATAATCGAAAACGCTCATTTTCTCGTAGCCATCCCATTGCAGCGCACGTAGTTTTGCGTATTCCTCCTCGTTCAAAAAGCAGTTTCTGCCTGTGGATGAAAAATCTGCCGTGTTCGTTCCGATTCGCACCCGGACAGAATCATTGGTACCGCTTTCCAACGCGGTACGGACAAACCCGTCCTGCGCAGCACATCCCGTCAGCAGACCGCACGCCGTAAATACAGCCGCCGTACGGAGCGCGAACTGCTTCACGTGCTCTATTAATTCTCCCGTTGATCGTTTCATAGATTGTTTGTTCGATTGTTTCATGATATCAGACTCCCTTCCGCTATTCTTAGATCGCAGGCAGTTGCATTTCGCAATAACCTGTCTTTTTCAGATACACGCTGAGTATAGCAGAAGGATTTGAAGTGATATTGGAGTGAATTTGTTTTTTATGTGAAGATGCGTCGGTACTTTTTATTAGTCACAATAAAAGGCACTAACGAATATTTTCCGCTAATGCCTTCCATCACATTTGAAATAGATCTGCATGTGTCCCCGTATCAACTAATGTTAACGTCAATATATCATCCTCTATAAGATAGATCAATAACCAATTAGGTTGTATGTGACATTCTCTATATCCTTTATAATTTCCTCCTAACGAATGGTCTCTGTATTTTGCATCCAGTGGAATTCTTGCTCTTAGTTTCTCAACAACTTCCTCCAATAAAGATATATCAAGGCCTCTTTTAATTGCAAGACGCAATCCCCTTTTAAATCGACTGGAATATTTAACTTTCAGTCCCATCTTCCAATATCTCCTTAAACATTTGCTTTACATCGGTGTACCCCCTGACATTCGAGTCTCTGCTAATCCGCTTTGCATCCTCCATTGCCTCAATTACTTCCGGCTTTAATTCCCATATATCTTCCGGATAAGCCACATCAAAAGGTATTCCCTTTCGTAAAATTACCTGTCTAAGAAACATGTTTACAGCATCAGACAAATTAAGTCCCAATCCCTCTAAAAGTTCCACGGCTTGCTTTTTTGTGTTTTCCTCTATTCTAATTTGGGTCGGTGTTGTAGTCGCCATAAGATAACCATCTTCCTCCTTTTTCACTATTTTACTACAATAAGTATACATTGTCAATTCATTTTTTATTCCAAATGCTTTCAAATCTTATATTCGTATCACAGCCATCACGCCCTGAGCCGTGTTCGTGATCTCGATCGCCGCCCCGTGCAGGTCTAGAATGGTCTTTACGATATACAGCCCTAAGCCGCTGCCGCCCGTCTGACGGCTTCGCGACTGATCGACCCGATAAAACGCCTCATACAGCTTGGGAAGCTCTTCATCCGGAATATGAACGCCCGTATTTTCAATCGTAAGTATCACCCTTTCCGCCTCTTTCCACAGCTTCACGATCACACGGTTTCCCGCAGGTGAATATGCCGCCGCATTTCCAAGGAGATTATCGATCACTTTTTCAAGCAGCCGCGTATCCCCCAAAACGGTCACTTCCGGGGACAGGAATTTTTCAAGTGTCAGCTCTCTTAGTATGAACAGTTCTTCATGCGCTTTCAGCCGCTCATCCACAAACCGGCTGAAATCAAAGGTGCTTTTTTTACAGGTATATCCCGGCGTCTCCAAACGGGAGATTGTTAAAAGCTCCTGCACCATCGTCTCCAGCGTATCCGTAACCTCCAAGGACTGTGCGAGGTAGGTTTCCCTGTCCTGATAACGGCCGACCTGATACAGCATGCCCTGAAGCTGCCCTTTAATGATCGTGATCGGTGTTTTCAGTTCGTGGGATGCAGCCGAAAAAAACGCAAGCCGCTGCTGCTCCAATTCCCGCTCCCTGTCAATATCCGCCCGCAGCTTCCGGTTTGCTTCCCGAAGCTCTGATAACGCCACTGACAGCCTTACGGACAGCTCGTTTAAGCTGTCGGACAACACGCCGATCTCATCCGTGCGCTTCACCGGACAGAGGCTGCCAAAATCCATATCCGCCATCTGTCTTGAAATCGCGCTGATCTTTTTGATCGGTCTTGTCATATACCATGTGTAAAAAAAAGCGGCGATCACCGATGTTACCAAAACAAACGCGCTGATGACCGGCAGGGACTTGTGCAATGCCTCCACTACCTGACTTTCCTTGTCCGTGTTCTGCGAGGCGAACAGAACATATTCCTCCTCGCCGTCCAGCAGCCGAAACGAATACTGTCCGGTTTTCTCACAGTCAGCATAATCCTCCATCCTTTTTCCCGTTTCCCTATCCCAGTCCATGAGAAACAGTTCTTCCCCGGTGCTTCGGAAAATGTGAAATACAAACTCATCCTCCGTCTCATCGGCAAGAAAGCCGTTCATCTCTACAATGAAATACGATGCATCTGTTTGATCCACTTCGCATAAGATCACCGACATTTCACTTGCCAGATACTCCACATCCGCCGCCTCATGAGAATAAATATACGGTGCAAAGCGGACAATGCAAAAATAAGTGCAGCCGCAGCAGACCGCTGTCAGAACTGCCGTCAACAAAAAAACTTTTACGGATAACTTACTTCTCATCTTCTTTATCAATGCGGTATCCCACCCCTCTGATCGTCTCGATATAATCTGCATCCCCTAGCTTTTTCCGAATATTTTTGATGTGCGTATCAATGATTCTTTCATCGCCGAAAAACTCATACTTCCAAAGCGCGCCAAGCAGATTGGCTCTTGTCAGAATCCTTCCTTTATGAAGCAGCAGCTCCCGCAGAATCTCAAACTCGCGCGGCGTAAAATCAATGCCGGTATGATTTATGTAAACTTTATACCCGTCCAAATCCAGCGTGAGCTCCTTGTATGTGAGCGTCTGCGTATCGCCCTCCTGCTTGGCGCTGCGGCGCAGCACAGCCGCTATTTTCCTGATCAGGATTGGCATGGAAAACGGTTTGGCAATGTAATCGTCCACCTGCAGATCCAATCCCCGAATTTGATGTTCCTCATCGTCCAATGCAGTTAACATAATGATAGGAACATCGGATTTTTGACGGATCACCTCACACACACCAAACCCGTCAATCTTCGGAAGCATCACATCCAATAGGATCAGGTCAAAGGTCTGTTTTTCATATTGGGACAGCGCTTCCACACCGTCGGATGCCAAAACGACGTCATAACCTGCTTCTTTTAAGAAATCATGCAGTAATGCCTGTATTGACAATTCGTCCTCTACGATGAGTAATTTTTTCATAGGGTCCCCTCAAAAAATATAGTTTCAAAAAAGGTCTGATATATATATTGTCTCTCGATATATTACCATACTTTTTTGAATCTAGGATGAAGATGCGCGATTTTTATCGTTTTTATTTTTGCAAAGAAAAAAGAGAAGACACACTCCTCTTCTCTTTTTTCAAAATTTTTTTCTGTTACATCTGACCGCTGCTATTTCTCATACAAAAACTTCTCCGGCAGCGTCACTTGAAAATCTCTCGCGAGGTTTCTAAACTCTTCCGGCAGGATCGTCTGCAATTTATCCGGCCGCATGGATAACATTTTGACCAGGATCTCTGCCGACTTTTCCACGGTATGCATCAGCCCGAATGTGGTGTCAAAGTCTTCTCCCGCCGCGAACATCCCGTGATGCGCCCAGATCGCCACATCATAGTTTTTCATCAGGTTACTGGTCGCAACCGCGATCTCCCGTCCTCCCGGAACCATCCACGGTACGACGCCGATCCCGTCCGGGAACACAACCGGGCATTCCGTCGCCATCTCCCATAATTCTCTTGTAAATATCTCATCCTTCAGCGGAAGCACAAACGTCAGCGCGATCACATTCGTTGTGTGCGCATGGTAGATCACACGGTATGCTCCGTTTGTCAGTCCCGCCTTCACCTCATGATTCATCAAATGGGAAGGCAGCTCGGACGTCGGTTTCCCGCCATTGACAAGCCCCCATACAATCCTGTACCGCTCTCCCTTTTCGTCGAGCTCGATCATGCAGATGGAGTCCTCCGGCTTTAGGATCACATTGCGAAAATATTTTCCGCTCCCCGTCACCAGAAAATATTCCCCCGCAAGCCCCGGCACCTCCGTACCGATCGGCTTCCACTCTCCTGCCTGAAACTCTTCTTTTACCGACTCGACCTCCTCCGGCTTTACGCGGTAGGATAAATTGCCGCCGTTTCTCTCATGCCAGCCAAGCTCCCAACCGTCGTTTGCCATACGGATAAATCCCTGCACAAATTCTGCCTCTAACATCTTCATTCTGATAACCACACCCTTTCTGAGCCTGCCTATCGGTGCCTAGATGCCTATCACACACTTAGCCCCCGCATTGGCTCCTTCTATCGTTTTAACAATACTTCCGCTTCATATTTTTTTACTTCCTCAAACCACTCTGAGCCCGCGCTCACACCGCACTGTCTGCAATACTCCTCCCAAATATCTCCAAACGGGTAGGTCTTTAACTCCTCCTGCAGTACCATCATCTCTGACAGGCTGTTTTGATCCTGTAATTCTTTTAATTTCCGATTCGGTGTGCATAACGCGGAAAGGAGCGCTTTCTGCCAGCTTCGAAAACCGACCGTCCATGCGGAAATCCGGTTAATCCCGGCATCAAAATAGTCAAGCGCCATATAAACGCGGCTTAACGCATCATTCCTCACGATCTCTTTTGCCATCTCTTTCGTCTCGTCATCAAACAGGACGACATGATCGCTGTCCCAGCGCACCGGCCTGGTAATGTGCAGTGCAATTTCCGGGAAAAAGCACAGAAGTGTCGGAATCTTATCCGATACAACCTCTGTCGGGTGATAGTGTCCGTTATCCATCAGCGGCAGACATCCCTCATGAGTTGCCGCGAACGTCAGCGTAAACTCGCCGCTTCCGGCTGTATAGGATTCCACACCGATCCCGAATACCTTCGACTCCACACAAGGTTTTACAAGCTTCCGGTCAAAGGGTTCCGACAAGATCTGCTCAATCGAATCCTTATAGCGCAGTCTCGGTCCCATACGGTCCGCCGGAATATCCTTATAACCGTCCCCCGTCCATATGTTCATGACACAGGGAACTCCCGTTTCTTTTGCAAAATATTCGGATATACGGATGCATGCCTTTCCGTGATCGATCCAAAACCTCCGTGTCTCCTCATCCGGGCTTGAGAGCGTCAGCCCGTCTTTGATCTTATCATGAGAAAAAAAGGTAGGATTAAAATCGATTCCCATATTTCTTTCTTTTGCAAACGCAACCCATTTCGCAAAATGCTTCGGTTCCAGTTTATCCCGATCTACATGCTCCCCTTCCTCAAAAATCGCATAGCTTGCATGCAGATTCAGTTTCTTTTTTCCCGGTGTGAGGCGCAATACCTCGTCCATATCCTGCATTAATTCCTCCGGCGTTCTCGCTTTGCCCGGATAATTGCCCGTGACCTGAATTCCGCCCGTCAGCGGTCCGACATGATCAAACCCAGTCACATCGTCCCCCTGCCAGCAATGAAGCGACACGGGAACCTCTTTTAACTGCGCGATGGCAGCATCGGTATCCACACCGATTCCGGCGTACCTATTCTTTGCCGCCTCATATCTTTCCTGTTGTGTCATCCTGTCTCCTCCTTCTTTCCATGTCCTGTTAAACATTTGCGTTCCGCATTGTCCTGTCCCGGTTGGGTTCAGCCGCGAAATTCGCGGATATCAAACGAATCATAGACACACTTTCGTGCCTCCTTCAGATCTGCAAACACTCCGCTTCTTATCATCTGTGCCATCAGATTACCGACAGCGGTTGCTTCTCCCGGTCCCGCATACACGGTTTTCTTTGTCGCAGCAGCCGTCAGCCGGTTCAAATAGGCCGCATTGGAACCGCCTCCGATCACATGAATGCTGTCGTACACCTTTCCGGTATTTTTCTCCAATTCCCGCACCGTTTTCCCGTAGCAATCCGCAAGACTCTGATAGACAACTGCCGCAACTTCTCCGACGCTCTCGGGTATCTTTTGCCCCGTTCTTTCACAATACGCCCGAATTTCCTCTGTCATATTCTGCGGTGCCAAAAAGCACGAATCATTTACATCTACTCTGGATGGAAAATTCTGATTCTCCTCCGCCATTTCACATAGCTGTGCAAAGGTATACGCATCTCCCAGCTCATGCCGCACGGACTGGATCATCCACAGCCCCATAATGTTTTTCAAATATCGGAAACGATACTCATAACCGCCTTCATTCGTAAAGTTTGACAATCTGCTTTGTTCCTTACAATTTGCCTTTTCCATCTCTACGCCCATGAGAGACCATGTTCCCGAACTGATATACAGCCCGTCCATCCTGGCGGCGGGCATTGCCATGACCGCAGATGCCGTATCATGACTTGCACACAGCACCACTTCACAGTCAAACCCTACTTTTTCCCGAATATGCTTCTGTAGATTTCCCACCTTTGTCCCCGGCATTTGCAGGGGCAGAAACATCGATTCCGGGTATCCGAGCTGCCGGATCAGTTCCGCATCCCATTGCTTATCCTTTGGACTGACAAGCTGCGTGGAGGTCGCGTTGGTATATTCCGACACCCGATTTCCCGTCAACAGAAACTGGAAGTAATCCGGCAGCATCAAAAACGTCTTTGCCTTTTCTAAAAGCTCCGGTGTCTGCTGCTTTACTGCCATTAACTGATAGATCGTATTAAAAATCTGCTTTTGAATCCCGGTTCTTGCATACAGCTCCCGTTCCGGAATCTTCTCATAAACCAGACTGTCCATTCCCCTTGTCCGATCATCCCGATAACCGTAGGTATCCCCCAACACATGATCGTTTCCATCCAAAAGAACATAGTCCACCGCCCAGGTGTCGATCGACATGCTGACCGGAGCCTTGCCGCACGCACCGCACCTTTTCATTCCCTCCACG
This sequence comes from uncultured Lachnospiraceae bacterium, assembly GCA_947176965.1. GTDB lineage: Bacteria > Bacillota > Clostridia > Lachnospirales > Lachnospiraceae > DLAJ01. The sequence goes on from CAMWSU010000017.1 coordinate 16,071, forward strand.
ATCTGGTCAAACAAATAGGTGACATCCCAGAGCAGCTTTCCATCCTTATTTTGCATGCCGTTCTCAAAACGATAAATCTCTTCGATCACCATCCTGCCGTCTTCCACACATCCTAAGATATGACGTCCGCTGGAAGCGCCGATATCAACAGCCAGATAATAATTCCGCATTGCAACCTCCATTCTTTCCTGATGAAACAGCCGCACAGGCTTTTCCAACGCTATTCCACCACGAACCCTTCCGACACCTGCTTCAGTTCCATTGCCGTCAGCGTATTTTGACAGGTTTCCTTATAAATATCACCCGTCGAATTGGACAGCTCAACGACCGTTCCCGCAACATTTCGGATCCCCAGCGCGCTCTCTTCTACGGACGATAAGACTCCTCCGATATTTTGAACAACGTTCAATATCTGTTTGTTGATGGAATCCACACTGTTCTGTATTCTGCTCATGACATCGGAAACCGTATCCGCGTCATCGGAATACTGTACGGACATCATCTCGAACTTTTTATAATCTTCCATGATATCAGCATCCACAAACTCCAGCATCTCCCGGCTGCACATACTTAAGGACCGCACCACCGATACGATCTTATTATTTAATTCCTGGATCGCACTGGCGCTCGACTTGCTGTTATCCGCTAATGTCCGGATCTCCTCCGCCACTACCGCAAATCCCTTGCCGGCTTCCCCTGCCCTTGCCGCTTCAATGGCGGCATTTAACGCCAGCAGATTCGTCTGCTCTGCGATCTCCAAAATGGTACTGGTCAGCCTGCTTACTTTGTCAATATCGCTGCTTTCTTCAATGCTCCTTGACATCGTCTCCTTGATCGACTCGACCATATGTGCTGATTTCTGTCTGCTCTCGGCCGTCTGTACCCGAATATATCCCGCCCGTTCTTTTAAGCCCGATGCAAAATCTGTTCCCTGACCTACCTCCGCCGTAATTCCGTCCGTCTCCCCGGATATTCCCTGCATCTCCTGCTTCATTTGGCCAACCAGCCGCGAAACCTCCTCGCTTCCCGCTGAAAGCTCCTCCATGACTGAGGATAGATCGTTGATTTTATCGTTGGAAGCGGCAAATTGTACTTCCGTTCTGTTTGCTGCTTCTTCCATACAGGCGGTGGCATTCTGAATTCTGCCGGTGACCTCCTGAAAAGCCTTTAACAGCTGATTCATGCTTTCCATCAATTGACCGGTCTCATCCATCCTCCTGACACGGAACCGCTCGGTCAGATTCCCCCGGCCTTCTGAAACCTGTAACGCGATCTGCTGCATTTTCCGGCTCATCTGCTTAACGGGCTGCAGCATTTCTCTATATATGATGAAAATGGCGACCGCCGTACTTAAGACGCAGACAACCGATACGATCCAGTTGCTTACGTTCGCTACCCTGATATATTCTTCTAAACTTTCCTGCGCTTCCCTCAGACATTTTTCGAAGGTTTCCTCCAGCACCGCGCAGACCTGTTCCTGCGAAAGAATTGCCATCAGCGCATCCGTTCCCATATAAATCTTGCCGCCGATAAAATCATTATCTTTTCTCAGTTCACTGATGACCTGCATACTCTCCAACACTGCCTGACATCCCGTTTCATACTGGCTAAATAAAGCGATCAGCTCTTCGTTTTTTGTCATCTCACAATAAGTATGTAATTCCGAAAGCAGCTTCTTCACTGCTTCTGTCTCAGCATCCAGATTGCCGTAGATATCTCCGGCAATCGCAAGATCCTCATCGGAGCTTCCCAACAAAATGTTGGCATATTTTTGTATTGTCTCCACCTTTTTTCCGACCGTACCGTATAATTCCTGAATCTGAATATAAACTTCATTCATCTGCGATGCGGATATTTCAATACTTCTCAGATTGCCGGCAGAAAAAAGTGTGTTAAACAATAAGGCTGCCAAAATAACTGACATACTGATCAAAACCTTTAACTGGATCGACGCGCTCTTTTGCATATTGGTGTTCACCCCTTTTCTTTTTTCATGGTATACATTTCCTGATCAGCCTGCTTCATCAACTGATCCAGTTTGAAGTCTTGTGTGATCGATACCGACTGGAAGCCGATGCTCGCACTCATTTTGTACGGTTTTCCGTTTTGAATCCGGCATTCCTCCAGCATCGGATTTAATTTTTTCAGCAGTCCGTCAAACTCATTTCCCGCTACAAACTTTCCTAAAACGACAAATTCATCGCCGCCATAGCGCATGAGAAGCTGCCCCTCGCCTTTGAGTTTTTTCATATCGTCGGCAACTGTCTTAATATAAAAATCCCCTTCCTCATGCCCGTATTCATCATTCACATGCTTGAGCTTATTAATGTCTACGAATAACATTCCGATCGGCGCGTCCTGCCGCTTACATTCCGCCAAAAGCTTATCCGCAAAATGGAAAAATCCGGCTCTGTTATAAATCTGTGTCAGACTGTCCAGCATCCACACATCCTTGAGCTTCTTCACCAGACATTTCAGTTCGCTCTGTTTACGCATATTTTCCAACGCGTTCGAAATGTTCATCAGCCACACCTGAAACTGTGTGCTGTTATAGGGAAGCGGACTCCCACACATCACCAAATAGCCAAGACAGTTTTTCCTGAAATGCACCGGGGCGATGATACACATTTGATTTCCGATCTTCTCCATGCATGCCTCCGGCAGAAGCTCTTTACACGGGAATGCCGGATATTCCGCAAACACTCCGTTCTCATACGCAACCGGTATCGTGATCTTCTCAGAATACGTTTCCTTGATCTGATAGTCGTACTCTACCTTATCCTCTTCAATCTGATTCTCGCAAAGGCATAAATAAGCAAACGAAAAATCAAGCTGCGCAATATACATCTTCAGGCATTCGCAGAATTCCTTCATATTGTCGCAGTCATTTAAGTCGGACAGCATATTTTTATTGATCTCCGCCATATTGACGATGCCCAGTTTCTCCCGCACATTTTTTAGCTGCACTTCCGAAATATTGCGTATCTTATGCTTTTGGCATCCACAGCTCCCCCTATAGTAACAAGTTACTTTAAACTTCCGTTCCTCTGTCTGTGCTTTCTGCGCCAACGCCCTGCATGCCTCGTAACCGATCTGTCCCTGCGGCTTCTCGACCGTCGTGATCTTCGGCGTCAGATTGCTTGCGTCGGAGGTATGATCAAAGCCGGTCAAAAGAATGTCTTTTCCGACCTGAATGCCCCGGCTGAAAAATTCCAGATAAGCGCCCAGCGCCATATCATCATTCGCGCAGACTAACGCATCCGGCAGCTTTTTCCCCGATTCCGCCAACTGTCCGGCAAGCTGCTTTCCGCTGTCGATCCAAAAATCACCGTAGTGAATCTGATCTTTCCCGATCGTGAGACCGTGTTCCTCTGCTGCTTCCATTGCACCCTTTAACCGCTCGATGCTCTCCGGGTTCTGCTCCGGTCCCGACAGATAACAGATGTCCCGCACCCCATGCATCTCAATCAGATGTGACACCATATCGCGCATTGCCTCACGGTTGTCCACATGAAAGACCGACATCCCCGGAATATGGTTTTCAATGCTCACCGTGGGCGTTCCGGATTCAAGGATGCGCCGTGTGATCTCCTCGGCAAACTGTTCATTCTGTATCGTATCTCTTGCAAAAATGATCCCGTCATACTGCGTTAAATCCGGCAGAAACAAAATCTGAAATTCCCCGATTCCGTACTCCGACTGCCTGTAAATGTCACCATTGCAGGTAAACACAAAAATCCGGATATTATTTTCCTCCGCATATTTCATAACCCCTTCTAAAAGGCGTCTCTGGGTTTCATATGCAATTCCACCGACAAGCACAGCAATTTTCATATGCGATCTCCATTATCATCAAAACAATAAGTTCCACATTCCAACAGGCAGCTTTTCCCGTTCGGAAATATGACTTTAGCATTTGCGTTAAACGGTATTTCAAACTCATAGCGAAATCCCGCTTCATCATCATAACTCCAGTTACTTACATATGTACCAAACACGGATTCCCATGCCCCTTTTACATAGGAAAACCGCTTATCCGGCATGGGTCTGATCAGCATTTTGACCTCTTCGTCCATACAAGGATTCAGCCCGCACATATAGCGATACATCCACTCCGCGATACTTCCGTAAGCATAATGATTCAGACTGTTCATCCCCGTTCCGCTGATCGTCCCGTCCGCCTCCAGCGAATTCCATCGCTCCCAGACCGTCGTTGCACCCAGATTGACTTCGTACAGCCACCCCGGATACGCTTCATTTAAGAGCAGATCGTATGCCAGCGAATCGTATCCGCTTTCCGACAACGCCGGGCATAAAACAGGCGTCCCGACAAAACCGGTATTCAAATGCCCGTGATTCTCCCTGATCAGCCGCTCCAGACCGTTTTTCAGGTTTTCTTCGGCATTCTCAGGATAAAGACCAAGCGCCAGCAGGAAGGCGCACGCTGTCTGCGTCATCTCTATGGTCAGTTCTCCATCCGGCGTAAAATAGAATGCATAAAATGCTTTTTGAATCCTTTGCGCCAGTTCGAAATACTCCTTGCTTTCTGCAAGCTCCAATGCCTGCGCTGCTTTTGCCACAGTCAATGCCGATTGATAATAGCACGCAGATGCAAGAAAAGCAGAATCCGTTTTTCCGATCGGGTTATGAATGTTCCCGTTATCTAATGCCAGCCAGTCCCCTAACTGCCTGTCATTCTGCCATAAATCCGGCACTTTATTTTCCTTTGACCGCATGCGGACATAGTCCACCCATGCTTTCATCATCGGATACTGCTCTTTTAACAGGTGGCGGTCTCCGTAAAAGCGATACAGCGTCCACGGAAGCATCGTCGCCACATCTCCCCAGACGCAGGCTCCGCCGTCTAAATAAAACGGATTCGTATTCTCCCGCACCGGAACCTTCGGTTTTGGAGCAAAAAACGGCACAGCCCCCTTCATGAGCCGCTGTTCCAGATACAGACTCCTCGTGTAATGCCGGAAAAAAGCACTGCTGTCCATATGAAAGCATGCGGTCGGAGCAAAGATATTCACATCGCCGGTCCATCCCATACGTTCATCCCTCTGCGGGCAGTCCGTCGGAATATCCAAAAAATTACACTTTTGAGAACGAATTGTATTCTGATAAAGCTTGTTGACTTTCGGATCGGAGGTTTCAATGCTTCCGCTTTTTTCGATATCAGACATGATCCGGTAAGCGGTAAAATCAAAGGTCTGCCCTTCTCTGATGCCCTCCACCCTTACATAGCGGAAACCATAATAGGTAAAATGCGGACGAACCGTCTTCTCCTCTCCGCTTGAGGTATAAACAAACTCCGCCTTTGCCGTCCTTAAATTATCCCTGTAAAATTCCCCGTTCTGTAAGACCTCTCCATATTGCAGCCGGATCTGTTGTCCGCGCTCCGGTCTTCCGGCAAATTCCACCCATCCGGTAATGCTCTCGCCAAAATCAAGCAGCAGGGAGCCGTCGTTTTTCCTCTCTTCGCAAATAGTGCGGATCGCCTCCGTCTTCCGCACGGGCGGATTACTTCTTGCGCTTAACAGTGATTTGTCATCCTGTAAGACCTCTACCTCCAACGGTTCCGGCATAAGCGTATCATCCTGCCACTCTCCGTCGTAAATTCCGTTTTCCAGAATATTGCCTGCTGCCGCCTTCCAGTTTTCGTCCGTACAGATCCTCTCTGTTTTTCCGGATTCATATTCCAAATAAATCTCCGCAATACATTTTTTTCTGTCCCCGTAAAGATTCAGATAGACGTCGTCAAATCCAAACCGCCCTTTGTACCATCCCTCTCCCAGCAGCACGCTGACGCGGTTATGTCCCTTCCTGACCAGCCCGGTAATATCGTACGTCTGATATTCCATTAAAAGCTCATAGGCATGATAGCCCGGAGACAGGACCTCGTCTCCCACCTTTACCCCGCCGATCTCCGCCTCATAAAGTCCTGCTCCGAACAGGTACATCCGGGCTTTTTTCGGCTTGCTCTCCGCCCAAAGATCTCGGTACAGGATCGGCATCCTTGTCCGATCCTCCGGAACGGAAATCCATTCCGCTTCCCATGCTTCCTCCATCTTAGCGGTCTCAAACCATGCCGTTTCGCTCCACGCCTCCTCAGTCTGCTGCCCGGCGCTCTGCGCCTTTTCGCCCTGTGCCGCCTGACTCTGCGCCGTACCGCTTTGTGCCTGACACGCTCTTGCAAAAACCTTCCAAAAATAGCGGGTTCTAGGTTTCAGAACCCGCTCTATCTCCCAGGTGCACCGCTGAACTCCGTTCACAATCCCGCTGTCATAAATAAGCGCACTCATATCCTCGGACTCGGAAACGATAATGCGCACCGCATCCAGACACACCGCAGTCGTGCCTTCCACCTTCCATGAAAACACCAGATAGGGAAAATCATATCCGATCGGATTTTCCAAATGATTGACTCGCAGATGTTCTATTCTCATATTTTTATCCTTCTCCCCATCTTTTTTACGCCCGTGCATACCGATCAATACGTCAGTTCTTTCCTTCCGCAAAACGGATCGATCGGATTCTTTCCTTTGAACGCACTGTTTCCGGTAATCTTCTCCACAACTGCCTCTATCACATACTCATTATTGGAGTAGCAGTTAATGTATGTCTTTATCATCGGTACATCCAACAGATGATACGGATTTGCCAAACTGATGAATAAAACCGGAATCTCGTTTGCAAACCAAGGTACATTATTGCCCTGCCCCCAAAAAGTGTACCAGTTCAGGCGGTTCGTCGTCTTGTTGCTCGCATTTTCCACATTGCCGATATAGATTGCCAGATCGTACTTTTCCTTAAAACCCGTTACATTATCCACGCCCACTTCGAAATTTTCTTTTTCATAGACAGAAACCCGGAAGTTCTTTTTCTCCAATTCGGTTTTTACCTGATTGATCACGCGCTCATTGGAAGGAAAATCTCCCATGATCTCAAGCAGAACCTTCGGATATCGCCCGGAATCGATCGGCAGCAGCTTCTGTGTATCCTTCACTAATGTGATGGATTCATCCGCCAGCTCTCTCGCCCACTGTACATGCTGTTTATCCTTCAGCAGACACAGACTGTCCTCCGCCGGAACCAACGTGCCCGCCGCTTTTTTCTCATGAAGCTTTAACGCGGCTTTCAACGCAAGGATTCTTTTGTTTGCTTCGTTCAGACGTTTTTCCGAAAGAATACCGTTTTGGTATCCTTCCATCATAAACCGATAATCTTCCGCCAAATCCTTATTAAACAAGAACATATCGCAGCCACTTTCAATTGAAAGCGGAACGGACTTTTCCCTCGCCATGGCTGCCGTGAAACCGACCATCGGTGTTGCATCCGAAATGATCAGACCGTTAAAGCCTAACTTTTCCCGCAGCAGATTGTAGAGAAGCTCTTTCGACAGGGATGCGGGAATCACACTCCCTTTCGTCTGCGGATTATAGTATTCCTGATACGCAGGCATAGCAATATGTCCTGCCATAACGGTCAATGCACCGTCCTCGATCAATTTTCCGAACACCATGCCATAGGTTTTATCCCATTCCTCCATGGATAAGCTGTTGACGGAGGTGAGCAGATGCTGATCCCTCTCGTCCACGCCGTCACCCGGAAAATGCTTGATGGATACCGCTACGCCGCATTCCGTCGCAGCCTTCATATACTCCTTTGCATAAGTGTAAACGGTCTTTGGATCGTCACCATAGGTTCTCACATTCGTGATGGGGCTGTGATTGTTTTTGTCAATATCGACCACCGGCGCAAATGCCCAGTTGATTCCTAATGCAGCCGCTTCCGTACACGAAACCTTCCCGAGCCGATAAGCATACTTTTTATCTCCGGCCGCCGCACATGCCATCTGCTTTCCGTAAGGCGTTCCGTCAGTAGCCGCCCCGTCGCCTCCCGCTTCCAGATTGGACGGAATGAGCAAAGGGATACGGGAATGGCTCTGCGCATACGCAAACGTCTTTCGCATTTCCTGCCCGACTCCATCCCGGAAAAACAATCCGCCGATATGAAATCCCAGCATCATATCTAAATATTCCGGGTCCGTAGAGTAACCGATCGGACAAAACAACGCCCCGATCTTTTCTTCCGTCGTCATATTCTCAAGGGTCGTCTCCACCCATTTTATATCCGCGTCATTCAGACAAAAAGGCTTCTTTTTTAAGTCCATAATTTTCCTCACATTCCGCTATTTCTGGCCGTTGTCAGACGATTCCCTTCAGGTCGCCGAACGAACTCATTGCATAAGTAACCGCTTCATACGCCGCTGCTTCCCCTAATCCTGCACTGTCAAAGCCACCGGCTTTTGCGGCATCCACGCCTGCCCGCGCATCCTCCACTACAAGGCAATCCGCCGGAGCCATATGTAAAAATTCCGCCGCCTTCAAAAATACTTCCGGGTCCGGCTTCGACCTGGTAATATTCGTTCCGTCGCTGACCGCGTCAAAATAATCTTTTAAGCCAAGCCGCTCCAATATGAGCTTTGCATTTTTGCTGGATGATCCGATCGCAAGCTTTAATCCTTCCCTACGCAGTGCATCCAGTGTCTCTTTCACCTCGGCGGACAGATCCTTCTCCGTCATTTGACCGAGCAATTCCACATAAGTGCTGTTTTTCTGTTCCATCAGAGCCTGCTTTTCTTCCGCTGAAAGCACCTTGTCGCACCGCTCTAATATGATTTCTAAGCTTTCCGCACGGCTGACGCCCCTTAACCGGTTATTGATCGTTTCATCAAAATAGATTCCCATGCTGTCCGCCATGCTCTTCCATGCCTGATAATGATACCGGTCTGTAAAGCAGATCACACCGTCTAAATCAAAAATTACCGCCTGATAATTCATTGTGTCCTCCGCTGAAATTTATTTTGTTTTCTTATTCCTATATTGCTTTAATGTGACCAATTCGATCACCTTGTTTTCATTGTTTAAGTAGATCAGGAAGCATACCAGGATGAGCGCCGTCACAATCTGCTGAATCGATGCATCTACATTGAGCCGTGCATACATCAGCGAAATAAATGCCGTCGTGATCGCTCCCAAAAGATATCCGATCTTCTCATTGCAGAATCTTCCGATAAAACCGCCGATAAACATCGGAAGAAACGCCGTAAACATCACGCCGATCGAGCCGAAATTTAATGACATCTGTATCGTTCCCGTCTGCGTTGCCCTGATAAATCCGACCACGCCCATAAGCGCCCCGGCGATCGTATAACATAAAATTGCGTTGGGAACCTCTTTAATTCCCGTATTTATCGCCACCTTCTGTCCGGAAACCAGCGCCTTATATTCATAACCGAATTTGGTATGATCGAAAAGGAATATGAAAATAAGCAGCCCGAACAAAATGATAAGTACATAATTTAAAACACTCGGAAAACTTGTCAGTTCCGTATTTGCCACAAAGGATACGCCGTATCCGTTCGTGATCGCAAACGCAAGCCCTTCATAGAACAATGCCACGCCGAGGGACACGATGATCGGTGGCAGCTTCACGATCACATAGATCAATCCGGACACCATTCCGAGTACTGCGCCTGCCGCGATGGATATGATCAGCATCGGTATTGTCGGCAGTCCGAGCGACGTGCATATGGAAGCGCTGATGACGGATGACAGCAGCGATACGGATCCGATGGAAAAATCAAATCTGCCGCTGTTTAGATTGAGAGACAGCGCGAAGGTCGTGAGCATGACAGATGCCGCCGCCCTAAAAAACAGAATCCAGTTTCCTTCCGTTTCAAATAATTTCACGCCCCTTGCACTGCACAGGATCAGTACGATCAAAAAGGCTGCTGCGGGAATTGCCGCTGTCCCTGCGATTTGTTTGAAAATATTCTTGTTTTTCGTCTTCATATGATCAGATCCTTCTCCTTATCTGCCGCAGGATGGCGGTGGACATTACGTCCACCTGCCCCTGCATGGTTTCCTTACCCCAAACAACAGTTACATACCCTGAATCTCTTCAAAACTGTACTTGCTTACAAAACTCTCAAATGCTGCGTAATCCGCTGTCAATAATGTATCAAGCATCTCCTTCGTATAAGCCGGTGCGTCCACGCTGCTGTCCACCGCATAGTAGGTGTTGAACTCTTCTGCACTACTTGCCACCCAGTAGCCCTGGCTCAATGCAAACGCATTTCCATCCGCTGTGCGGATCGGGGAACCTAACGCTGCTCTGTAGGTTGCGATAAAGATCGGTCCGATGCTGGCCGAGAATTTTCCAGCAAGATAATCCAACATTCCCGCTTCCATCGCCTCACCATAGCTGCTCGCATACGCATCCACGCTGGCGATCTTCACATTCGTTCCCGCAATTGCCGTTCCAAAGAAATCCGAGCCGTTTCCTACTGCAAGAATGACTTCCAGATCTGCTGTCTGCGCCATCTGCGCACATTTTCCGAACCATGCGTCATCCATATCATAACCGCCGACATAACCAAGAACGTTGACATCTCCGATCGCACCCGTTTTAACCTCGCCGTCCGCAAAGATCTGTCCGAGGACACCGCCCATGTCGGTTGCTCCCTGATAGTTCGCACCGTCACCGCCTGCATCGATCATCGCTGTCAGCATTCCTGCCGCACGGTAAATGTGCATTTCCGTGTAGTACGGGATCGCTCCGCCAAAGATTGCAAAGTTCTTCACTCCCTGATCTAGATAATGCTTTGCCATGTTGTAACCCGTCTCAAACTCTACGCTCAGGGAAGGTCCGATCGCGCCCACATAATGCTCATAGCCCTTGTAGGTCTCATATTCATCCTCCGTCAGTGTACCTGTTGCAACCGCATAGTACACACCCACGCCCTCGCACTGCTCAATCTGCGCCGCACGGTCAAACGAGGAGAATGAAATGACTGCTTTGCAGTTATTCGTAATAAATGTATCGATTGCTGCCGCCTCTCCTGCCGCGTCCGCCAGTTCGTCGGAGTAGATTAACTCCACATTGTACTGCTTCTGGATATATTCCGTATAGTAGGTACGGAATGCCAGCGCTTCCGCGCTTGTAGCATCAGATACCAGAATACCGATCTTGACCGTCTTGCTCATGTCAAGCTCCGGCGTAGCATCTTCACCGCTGTCTCCTGCTCCGGAACCGCCTCCCTGATTCTCTGTTCCTGCGCTGCCTCCCTGCGCGTTGTCCGACTCAGAGTCTTTCCCTCCGCATCCGGCCAGCACACACACCATCATGGCCGCCGTAAGTAATAATGCCCAAAACTTTTTCATTGTGTTTCCTCCTTTTTGTTTTTATGTATTCAGTGTTCCCACGAAATACCAATGTTGTTATCTCGGAAGCATCTTTCCTCTTTGGCCGCTTGTTGCGAGAAATACGACCAAAATGAAGATTGCCGCCTTTACCATCTGTCCGATTCCTGAATTGAGGTTGAACATGACCATGATCTGACTTAAAAGCGTCATGGAAAATGCGCCGATCACCGCCGCGTAAATCTTACTCCTTGCCCCTCCGGATACCGGCATGCCGCCAAACACAATGGCAATGATGACATCCATTCCCACGCTCGAAGCGGTATTTCTTGTCAGGGTCGGCGCGTAGACGATGGAAAGAAACGCGCCAAGTCCGACACCGATTCCCGACATCACAAACGCGATGATCGCCATTTTCTTTTCCGAAATGCCGCTCAGCTTCGCGCAGACCGGATTGCCGCCCAAAAACTTCTGCATTCTTCCGATCTTCGTAAAGCTGAACACGAAGATACAGAGAAGAACAAAAATCAGGAGAACAACCATTTTGAAGGTTGTATTATTCAACGATCTGACAGCTGCCGCCGGAACTGCGATCTGCGATCCCGTTCCATTTACTTTGATCAGAACCAAGACTAATGCATTCAGTACGCTTAACATGGCAATGGTCGTGACAAATACCGGAAGATTGAATACGGATGCCAATACGGAATTAAACAGCCCGACCAAGACCGCCACGCCGATACAGACAAGCGTCATCACCAGCAGACTCTCGGTTTTGTTATATACAATCCCTCCGATCAGGGCGCTTACCGCAGTGGAAGCGCCAAGACTGATATCAAAGGATCCCAGCGTGTATATGAATATCGCGCCTGTCGCAACCACGGCTACGACGACGGATTGGCTCAGGATACTTTTCAGTCCGTAGGAGATGTTGATATCCTGCACTGTCCCCAATATCAGGAACGCCGCAAACAGTACGGCGAGACCGAGCAGCGGGGTCAGATTCATGATATATTTCTTTATCTTACTGTTCTTCATACCGCTTCCCTCCTAAATCATATACTGAATCATATCTGATTCACTCAACGACTCACTTCTTGGAAATTCCTTCTTGATCTCTCCATCTTTCATAACGATCAGCCGGTCTGCCATTCCGATCAGCTCCGCCATTTCTTCCGAGATGATCACGATGGATTTTCCTTCTTTTTTCATCCGGTACATGAGCTGATACATCGCCTGCTTTACACCGATGTCAACGCCTCGGGTCGGACAATCCAGAATCAGGATTTCACTTCCTCTGCCGATCCACTTTCCGAATACCACCTTCTGCTTGTTTCCGCCGGACAGTGCAGACACATACTGGTTCATTTCCGCGCATTTGACACTCAGGTCGTCAATCTGCTTCTGCACATACTTTTTTTCCTTTCCCGGAAGGACCAAAAAATTATGTACGGCAAAGCGGTCAAGTCCTCCGACTGCGATATTGTCGCGGATGCTCGCGTTTAAGCACAGTGACTCAACATCCCTGTCCTTTGCGGCATAACCGATCTGCTCCTTCATCGCGTCTGCCTCGCCTTTTAATTCCCTGCCTCTTACCAGCACACTTCCGCTCTGCGGTTTGCACGCCCCGAAAAGCACTTTGCCGAGCGTATGCATGCCGCAGTGGGAAAGTCCCCCGACTCCGACAATCTCGCCCTTATGGATCTGCAGATTAAAATTCTTTAGCTGGTCACCCAAATTGGCATCTTTCACTTCCAGCACAACCTCGTCTCCACAGCTTCCGTCATAATCACCCCGGTAGTAATCCCCCTGCATCTCCCGGCCGATCATACTCGTCTTGATCTGCTCCTCATCAAACTCCTCCTTGGAAAACGTGATAATGATTTTTCCATCCCGGAGTACTGTAAGCGAATCACAGACATTCATGATCTCGTCCAGATCATGGGAGATAAAGATGACCGCCTTGTTCTCTTCTTTCATCCGGTTCATGATCTTGTAGATGATGTCTCTTCCGATCTGCGACAATGCCGTCGTCGTCTCATCCACGATCAAAACCTCCGGATTCTTGATCATGATTTTTACGATCTCTACCAGTTTCCGATCCTGCATATCCAACGACGCTGTGGGCTGTTCCGCCCTGATGTGGGAAGCGCCGATCGTATCCAACGCGTGCTGTGCTTCCTTCATCATTTCCTTCCTGTTGACCGTTCCCCATTTTTTTCCTTCTTTGCCAAAGACTTTAAAACGTCCTGTCTCGCCAAGAAAAATATTTTCTGCGACGCTGATTCCCGGAACCGTCCCGTTCTCCTGTACGATCATGCCGATTCCTTTTTCCAGCGCCCAAAGCATGGAGAGCGGTTCCCACTTTTCTCCCTGATAGAACATTTGTCCCCCATCGGCTTTCTGCATACCGGATATGATGGAAGTCACAGTCGATTTTCCTGAACCGTTTTCACCGATCAATCCCTGAATTTCTCCCCGTCTGACCTCAATGCTTACGTCATTCAGGGCAATCGTGGAACCAAACCGTTTATCGATATGCTTTACTTCCACAATCACTTCTTTTCCCATAGGCCTTGTCCCCTCTCCCTTTCTACGTTATACTCTTATTATAGTGTTCCCCATTTCTTTTCCAATTGTTAAATAGTACATGTTTTATTGACTTATTTTGATATTTATATTAAAATATGCATTAACCACTATCTTTTTTTGACATTTAGTATTTTTGCATTCAAACCACATTGGCAAATGATTATGCAGACAGACCTTGCGATACCTGTCCATCCCGATTCCATTACAAAGGAGCTCAGACAATGGATTATGAAACGCTGAAAAGTGAAATTTACAAATTAAATGAGGAGGAACTGTTTTACCGAAAATATTTCTACGCAAGACAACAGGAATATTCCTTAAAGAAATTTCTCGCGGAGCTGGACATGCAAACAGTCTATGAAAAGCACCTTCTCATACCGGAAATCCCGAACACGATCCCCCCGCGTTTCGAGGACTCCTTTTATCTTGATCAAAGCAGCAATGTCTCTCTTCTTACCCTACGGCATAACCGATACAGTCCGGCGATCATCCATGACCACGCTTTTTTCGAATTGATCTATGTCTATGACGGTGTTTGCGAACAGACGATCAGCAACAATAAGAAGAATCTCTCCATGGGGGATATTTGCATTATCCCACCCGGAATCAAGCATTCGATCGGCGTCTTTGACAACAGTATCGTTTTTAACTGTCTGATCCGCAAAAGTACCCTGCACAATATCTTTTTTAACTTTTTAAGCAATCCGAATATTCTGACGGCATTTTTTATCAATAATATCTATTCTGAAAACGGGAACGATTACATTATTTTCCATACGGGCAGCGATTATGAAATTCAGCGCGGTGTATTATATATGTATAAGGAGTCGCTCGAACGCACCCTCTATTGGGATCAGATGATCTCCTATACACTGATGCTGATCTTCGGATTGCTGATCCGCAATTATGAAAAAAGCATTGAACTCCCTACCTTTATGCAAAAGGCGGATGTCCAACGCTTTGCGCTGCTTCAATATATTCAGGATCATTTTTCTACCGTAACCCTGGATCAGGTCGCAAAAAAATTTCATTATACCCCGGAATATACCTCCCGTTTATTCAAATCCACAACCGGGAGATCCTTTACACAGATCTTACAGCAGGTTCGATTAGAACGCGCGCAGGTATTACTTCAGGATACCAATTTATCCGTTGCCAACATCGCCAACCAGATCGGATATGAGACGCCCGAGCACTTTATCCGCATATTTAAGAAACAAATGCATATGACGCCGACAGAATACCGTAGAAAGGGAACAATCTAAATTTCTGATCGCTTGATATGGGATCTGTACATGAACGATAAGCGCCGCCGCTTCATATGATAAAAAAATTCCTATTTATCATCATACGAATCGGAGGATTTATGAGTTATTCTGATCCATTTCAATCTATTTTTCGCAAAAATCCCGACGCAATGGCTTTTGTCTCAGGCAGCAGCAGCTACCCGGACGTAAGCGGAACGGTGCGTTTTTATCAAATGTGCGGCTATGTGATGGTCGTTGCGGAATTCGAAGGACTACCGATCGAGGATCAGCCTTGCGCTGAGCCGATCTTCGGCTTTCATATTCACGAAGGGATGGAGTGCTCGGGAGACTGCAGCGATCCCTTCGCCGACGCAGGCGGACACTACAATCCCAGTCGTTGTCCGCATCCCTATCATGCAGGCGATATGCCGCCGCTCTTTGGCGCGGGCGGCAGGGCATTTTTAGCGTTTATGACCGACCGCTTCCGCGTCAACGAGATTTTGGGCAGAGCCGTCATCGTTCACAGAATGAGCGATGATTTTCACACACAGCCGTCTGGAGACGCGGGCGCCAAAATCGGATGCGGGATTATTCGGAGCAGATGCCGATGAGATAACATCTGCCATCACCCGTCGAAATGCTTTCGAGGGAGTTATCCGTTTTGGATAACTCCCTCTTCTTTGTTGAGCGCCTGCTTCGAATAACATGTCACTCCCCATTTCTCAAAGCTCCACTCCTCCGAATAGGGGTTGCATTCATAGTCCACATAGTAGACCAATTCCTCCTGTACCACAAAATTGGTCGGGAAATAATCAATATTCAGTCCGTGGGCGTGCACCTGCTGTGCCATTTCCCTGACCTGCGGCAGATACGGATCGATCGGCATATCCTGCTTGATCAGCTCGGACAGCGTCGGCCCCGCAATGTATTCTTTCACGATCCTCTCATTCGGAACGTCCACATCCACCAGCTTCGGTATGCGGATTCCTGTTAAAAGAAGACGCTGATAATCGTTCTGCTCCGCTTCGATCTTATTTCCGAACGTATAATACGCGCAAGGCTCATGATGAATCTGCTTTAGCACAACATGTTCCCCATCCCTGCATGCCAGATAAGAATATCCGCCCTTTCCGTGCCCAAGAAGTTTTACGATCGTGTACTCTGTCTGATTTACCGTCATCGTCTTTTCCATGAGGAGTAATCCTTTCTGCTAATAAGTCTCCCTTATTATAGCTGCTTCAAACAGGTCTGTCACCTTTTTATAATAGGATTTCGCACATTTCATGAGGTGCTTTCATATTGATTGCTCTTCCAGTAATAATCATTGAAAATCTTTTCATTTTCCTTGATAACCTTGTTGAAGCTCTGGCTCACGGAAAATTCTTTCGGATCCCAATGGATTACTTTGTTTGATAATGATACGCCATGCATTTGACTTCACATCGCTTTTACTTCTCCAGCTTCTCCAAAAACGAAACATAAAACTCCCGTTCTTTGATACGTGCCTGCTCCGCCTCTATGCTTCTGTACGCAGGTGCCAGAGGGTGGTCTAAATCGTACAATGCCTGCTTCGTTGCTCGGATGGCAGATTCCACTGTCCTTCCCAGAATATCCGCATAATCTGCTTCTCCCCTGAGCATTTTGTTGCATCTCTGTACCATCATCTGCGAAATATGGCTCATCATGCCGTTTTTTTTGATTCCCGCGCCGTTTGCATTTACTTCTTTCGCTGCTTCCATCCATGCATCCTTTACCTCCTGTGGGGCATGTGGACCAACCATCTCAAAGGCTTTTTCAGCATAATCTGTTGTTTTATCCTGTTCCGCCTTTTCCGCTACTATTTCCCCAAATCCCGCAGCATCGGATTCAGCATTTCTCTCTGCTTTCTTTGTCTGATACCCTGTTACCGGATAACCCGCTGTTCCTATTCCGTTAATACCCATTTTTCCATTCCTCCATGATCACTGCTTATAAAACTTTCCTGAACTGATATTTATACATATCGGAATACATATTGCTGGAAGATTGTGGTGTCAGCCGTCCATTCAGCGCATCCTTCATCCGATCTATCCTGGCATTGTCCTTTGTCTTATTGATCAGATTAGATGCTTTTTCCGGCAGCCCTCCGATCTTCCCATCGGGGGTCAAAATTTTTATTTTTATAAAGAAACATTCGCTTCTTCACTGGATTTTCTTAACATTTCTTCCATCGCTTTCACATATTCATCAAATGTCATAACCACAGAAGATCCCACAAAACTATAAAGAGTATTTACTGCATTTGGAAAAGCATTTGCTAATGCCTCTCGTAAAGTTGGTCCATTCTTCTCTGCCGCTTTAATTCTATCATCAATTTCTTTTTGTATTTCTTCTGCTGTTTTAACTGTTGCAAAACTGCAAGAACCTTTCACCCCATTTCGTACCATTGTATTTTGTCCCATAATACTGCGATCAAAATACACCGGCACGGATGTATAGTCATTAAGACTTTGCTGCCACTTGTCCATAGAAAGGTAAGCGTCCCAATTTCCGGAACTTTTATATTCCTCCATAACCTCCTTTATCGCCGTACTGTAGTCTGCCTTATCTAAATAAGTTTTCACTCCTGCCTTTTCAAACAGAATATCTGCTCTCTGCTTATCTCCTAAAGATGTATTTCCCGTTTCCTGATTAAGCATCATAAGTTCAGCATAGCTACAATTTCTTGGATCTATAATCCATGCATGGTGCATCCTTTCAAATTCTTCTCCCTCTGCGGTCTTGCCCTTTAATATGTAAATTGGCGTATCATCCGAATAAACGTCTGAACGATGTATCTCAATGCTCTCCCCTGTCTTTGGATTTGAAAAAGACATCAACGGTTCATTCACTTTACTTCCTCTGTTTATATCTTCTATTTGAATATTAAAATTCTTACCTAAAACTCTCTTTTTACCCGTCATATAATTCGGGTTAATTCCAGTATCATTATCAATTCCATTTACGCTCATTTTTCAATCCCTCCATTGTCATCAATTATTTTGATGGCGGCTCCTCTGTCGTTCAGAGCCGCCCCTGCCCCTCGCAATAAGTCCGGACAGTCCGCAGAAGCAAAGGTTTATGCGCCTCTGCGGAATTGGGTGTAAACAATATTTACATTCTGCCACTAAATTGTATAATCAACTGTGCCTCCAACGCCTGCCGCAGATGGTGTTTTTGTGCCGACCTTGACCCGCGCCCTTTATAAAATTTATCGGCAGATGCAGCCCGTTTTCCAACACAGATTGCACCATGAGACTGTTTTCTGCGCGAAATGACTATAAAGTTTCTATCATTACCACCGCCTGCACATTCATAATGGCGGCTCCTCTGCAAATACATAGTTACGCTTTTGCTTCAAAACTCGCCACCGGAATTGTGGTTGTGCCGGAAACAGCTACACCGTTCAAATTAAATACTACTTTTTTTGCAAATTTCGGATCATTTGCCATTTTCTTTAGGCATTCACCAGAAAGATTTATTACAGCTTTATTTTCATTTCAGCCCATAAGACCACTACCTGTATTAAAAGTAATGTTGGGGAACTTCTTGCACAATTTCTCGTAATATTCCTGTACTTTGTCCCTGCTGTTTGTTTATGAATTTGCCTTTACCTCCGCTGCCGATTTGCTGTCCGCCTTTTTCGCAGTATCAGTGTAATTGGCTACATAAAGCAGCTGTATGAATGGTTTTACCTGAAGAAAATGGAGATCAAAAAGAAGCAAAAAAATATATCTTTCGAACTGTTAGCCAGCTTTGGACGGCAACTAACAGACAGGGAAGATATAAATAGGAACGACGAGCGCTGCGCGCCAGTCATCTGAAACAAGTATGGCAAAGGAAGTGATGCCTGCCAAGAGGGAAATGAAAATTTTATCCACAAAAAAGATCCCGATGTCGGAACAGGTCATAAGGATGTGGATAATTCCCCGGATTTTACAGGAGACCGAGGATTGAAAAATTTGGGGTCTCCGGGCAGACTATAACGGAGTTTACCTTTCAGAACTGCACCAGTTTACGCCATATAGACATTTCTTTGGAAAACGGATATAATATAGGCATAAAACGCGAACGTTGTTTACACTAAATTCGCGGACTGTTGGCAACATGGAGGATTCGTATGTCTAATGCGATCAGAAATATCCTATATGGATTTTCTATCCAATTAAAAAGATTATTAGGAAATGATTTATCCAAAATCATTCTTTATGGTTCTTATGCCAGAGGCGATTTTCAGGAAAATTCAGATGTTGATGTAATGATCTTGGTGAAACTGTCTCCCGAACAGATAGAGCATGTTGAAAGCGCCGTCTTTGATCTGGCTTTTGATATTGAGTTAGAGCATGGTATTCATATTTCACCGATCATCAAAAACGAAGATCAATTCGAATATTGGGCAGATGTCTTACCATTTTACCGCACTGTCCGAAAGGAAGGGGTTGAGATCAATGGATAGCAAGGAAAAAGACCTATGCCAATATCGAATTGCCAGTGCCCTAGAAACCTTGGAGACTGCAAAATGGTGTGTCTCCAACAGACATTATAAAGACGCTATTAATCGCTGCTATTATGCGGCTTTTTATGCTGCAAAAGCAGTTCTCGCATTAGAAGCCGTCGATTTTAAGCGCCATAAGGATGTCGTCTCCTATTTCAATAAACATTATATTGCAACAGGAAAGCTTCCGAAAGAGGTTGGTAAAAAGCTGGCTCATTTACAGCGAAAACGGGAAAACAGCGATTATGATGATTTTTTTATTGCTTCCTTAGAAGAAACGGAAAAACAGTTGGAATCCGCCGAGTATATTATTGAAGCGATACAAAAATATTTGGTCTAATCCCCATCGGTAGTCTTACTCCTTCTCTTTGCTGAGCGCCTGCTTCGAATAGCACGTCACTCCCCAGTTCTCAAAGCTCCATTCCTCCGAATAGGGATTGCATTCATAGTCCACATAGTAGACCAGCTCCTCCTTTATCACAAAATTGTTCGGGAAATAGTCAATGTTCAGTCCTTGGGCACGCACCTGCTTTGCCATTTCCCCGACCTGCGGCAGATACGGATCGATCGGCATATCCTGTTTGATCAGCTCGGACAGCGTCGGTCCCTCAATATATTCTTTTACGATCCTCTCATTCGGAACATCCACATCCACCAGCTTCGGTATGCGGATTCCCGTTAAAAGAAGACGCTGATAATCGTTCTGCTCCGCTTCTATCTTATTTCCGAACGTATAATACGCGCAGGGCTCATGATGAATCTGCTTTAGCACAACATATTCCCCATCCTTGCATGCCAGATAAGAATACCCGCCTTTTCCGTGTCCCAAGAGCTTTATGATCGTGTACTCTGTCTGATTTACCATCATGGTCTTTTCCATGTTGAGTCATCCTTTCTGATAAAAAAGCCAAATCATTGATCCCATTATATCATAAAATGCGCGGAATCTTAACAACGCTTTATTTTTTGAAAAGAAAGTAGAAAAATTCCGCACAATTCTTGAATAGACCCCCGGTGCATGCTATACTAATATATTATAAAAACGTAATCGGTTTCTTTGTTTCATTCAAAAGGAGGTACGCGCCATGCGTCTTAAAAAATTGCTCTCTGCGGCAATGACTGCCTCTCTGGTTTTCGTCCTTTTTACCATACCGGTTTTTGCCCATCACGGGCATGACGGGAATCGGGGACATCACGGTTCTGACGGGTATTCATCTTCCACGGAGTCTGACGGCTATTCATCTACTACAGAATCTGACTGTCCGCCCTGCACGGTGGACGGATGCACCGAATACGGACAGCACAGCCACGACGGTCATGAATATTACGGATACGCTTGCCCGCCCTGCACAGTGGACGGATGCACCGAATACGGGCGGCATACTCACGATGGTTGTGATTATTATGGATACGGCTGTCCGTCCTGCACGGTGGACGGATGCACCGAATACGGACGACATACTCACGATGGTTGTGATTATTATGGATACGGCTGTCCGCCCTGCACGGTGGACGGATGCACCGAATACGGGCGACACACTCACGACGATTATGAATACTGCGGATATGACCATAAATACGGTTATTGTGATGGTTCCTGCGAAACAGCTTTCTACAAGGACCGGACTGATCGTGGGCACCACGGTGGACGGCATCATAGGCAGTAAGACACGGGAGTCACAAAAAGCAGTTGCTGCGGATTTCGCAACAACTGCTTTTTGTATGCTGAAAATAAGAATCACAATGTTTTGTCACCTATAAACTCCTTTATATAACCGATCGCAATCTGATCATGTTTTTTGCTAAACCCATGATTTCCTTTTTCGATTATATGTAATGTCACTTTTTCTTTTGAATCTCTCTTTCGATATACTTCACAAGCCCTTTCAATATAGTCCGTTTTCACAATCTTATCATTGGAGCCATGAACGATTAAGACCGGTCCGGCATATTCTTTGATTTCCTCATACGGATCCATATTCAACACATCGGAGACGTAACACGTTCCCAGTTTCATCGGTCCGCAATAAAACATCTCCGGCACATTCGCCGGATCAAATTTAGCAAACATCATTTTGCCCGCTCTGGCATCATCCGGTATACACAGCGCAGGATAAAATAATATGAGCCCGGCTATTTTTTCTTTTAGTTTAGCCGCTGTTAACGCCGCTACGAACCCGCCCTGGCTACACCCCATTAAGACAATCTCTTTTTCATCTGTATATTCAAGATTTTGAGTATATTCAATCACACACTCCAAATCTCGTGTCTCCGTAATGACCGACATGTCCGTGGTTTTTCCGTCACTTTTACTCATCATTACGGAGCCCCCGATAAAATCAAAACAATAAGAAGCATATCCTGCTTCGGCAAATGCTTTTGCATAATGCACAACCGTTTTGTAATTCGCCATGAAACCATGACAAATGATCGCAATCGGCAGATGATCGCCCTGCGGCCTAAATTCCATACCACGGATCGTTAATCCTTCTCTTACACATTCAAATTTATTTTTTATCATCAAGGAGCTCCCTCTCGATTTCATCGCCTTGAAATCGTTTATAAATTCGATAACTTTACATTCCATTCTTTAACCATATCGTATCCGATACGGTTAAAATTACTTTTTATTCGCCAACTTCTCATACTTCATCTGATACTCTATCAGCCGCGGAATGTATTCCGGCGGAGTACGCCGCCCCGCCTCCCAGTCTTCCAATGTGCGGACAGGTATCCCCGTATGAACCGAAAATTCTCTCCTGTTCTCGCCCGCCTCTTCACGAAGTT
>CAMWSU010000018.1 GCA_947176965.1 uncultured Lachnospiraceae bacterium
CATTCAAGCCCTGCATGCGCGGCAAGAATTTTCTGTGTCATTGTCATTCCCATATCGGTTCCTCCCAAATCTATGATTTTACGGGTAACTATTTCAGCATTTGAAAACAAACGCCCCCGCAGTTGATACGGAGGCGCTTATTTTAGTTATTAATTAACTTATCCTCACCGTTCCAGCTATAAAGCTTTCTGATCTCCTCGCCGACAAGCTCTGACGGATGCTCAGCAGCAAGCTTTCTCATTGCCTTGAAGTGCGCCTGTCCGCCTGCAGAAGACATATCCAGAAGGAATTCCTTAGCAAAGCTGCCGTCCTGAATATCCTTTAAGATCTTCTTCATCGTCTTTTTGGTCTCCTCGGTGATCAGCTTCGGTCCCGTCACATAATCGCCGTACTCTGCCGTGTTGGAGATCGAGTATCTCATGCCAGCAAAGCCGGACTGATAGATCAGGTCTACGATCAGCTTCATCTCATGGATACACTCAAAATAAGCATTTCTCGGATCATATCCCGCCTCAACAAGCGTTTCGAAGCCCGCCTGCATCAATGCGCAGACACCGCCGCAGAGAACCGCCTGCTCGCCGAATAAGTCCGTCTCCGTCTCGGTACGGAACGTTGTCTCTAACACGCCCGCGCGCGCGCCGCCGATCGCAAGCGCATAAGCAAGCGCCATATCCTGAGCCTTTCCGGTTGCATCCTGATGAACGGCGATCAGACACGGAACACCCTTGCCTGCCTGATACTCGCTTCTTACCGTATGTCCCGGTCCCTTCGGTGCGATCATCGTTACATCCACGTCTGCAGGAGGAACGATCTGGCCGAAATGAATATTAAAGCCGTGCGCAAACATCAGCATCTTACCAGCCGTTAAATTCGGCTCGATATCTTTTTTATACATTGCTGCCTGAAGCTCATCATTAATCAGGATCATGATGATATCGGCTTTCTTTGCAGCCTCCGCCGCCGTATAGACCTCAAAGCCCTGCTCCTCGGCTCTCTTCCATGATTTAGAACCTTCATAGAGACCGATGATCACATGACAGCCGGACTCCTTTGCGTTCAGCGCATGCGCATGTCCCTGACTGCCGTAACCGATCACTGCGATCGTCTTGCCGTCAAGCATGCTTAAATTGCAATCTTCCTGATAAAAAATCTTTGCCATTTCTTTTCTCCTCCTATCAAAACACTTCGTTATAATGTGTATCATAAAAGAAGCGCTTTCTCATGCGTTTCTTTCTTAACATAGGAAATTCTTAAAGAATTTCGCGCCAGCGAAACTCTTTTTCATACTTGGAAACTTCTATTATCCCGGAAGAATCGCTATGCGATTCTTCTAGATCCAGACAACGCCGTCCGTTCCGCGGCACAGTCCCGCGATTCCCGTTCTTGCAAGCTCTAGGATACGGTAATCACTTAACAGATTCAGGAACGCATCAATTTTGGATTGATCGCCCGTAAGCTCCACCATCAGACTGTCAGGACTCACATCCACGATCTTCGCCCGGAAAATATCCGCATTCGACATGATATACTGACGATCCAAAACAGAATTGGTCTGCACCTTAATGAGCGCCAGCTCGCGATAAACGCTCTCTGACGGCTTCAGCTCATGAATATCACGGACATCCACCAGCTTTGCGACCTGCTTTTCAATCTGCTGCAGAATTTTCTCATCCCCCGTCGCCACGATCGTAATACGGCTGATCTTAGGGTCCGCGGTTGTACCTGCGGTAATGCTCTCAATATTATAGCCGCGTCTGGAAAACAGACCTGAAATACGGCTTAAAACGCCGGATGTATTATCTGCCAATAATTGAAACACTCTTTTATTCATGACTTGATTCCCTTCTCCTGTCATAAAACGCGCTCCTCATACAGTCTGATATGTGTAAAAGATGAAACCTGCACACGATTTTTATTGTAGCAATATTCACGGTATTTGTCAATTCTCCGATTCCATACATTTCGGAAGTGCAAGCGTGCCGGTCCGCGCCACCTCCACAATGCTGATCGTCTGAAGCATCTGGATCAACAGATTGATGCGGTCCGGTTCATCACAGATCTGGATCGTCATCATGGTTTTGGACATATCGACGATCTGGGCGTTCAGGATGTCGCAGGTCTCCATAATATCCCTGCGGTTGCTCTTGTTATATTTGACCTTGACAAGCATGAGTTCCCTGCTGATGCTGTGCGGCTCGTCAAACGTTTTGACCTTGATGACGTCAAGCTTTTTGTTGAGCTGCTTTTCGATCTGCTCCACGGTGCGCATATCCCCGGAGCTTACGATCGTCATGCAGGAAACCGCCGGATCATCCGTTTCGCCAACGGCAAGTGAATCGATATTAAAGCATCTTCTCGAAAACAGTCCTGCTACTTTACAGAGCACACCGGAACGGTTTTCCACTAAAACGGAATATATTTTTTTCATAATTAAAAAATCACGTCCTTTCCAAGCCGATCATCTTAAACAAGGTTCATCGGATGAATCTCACATACCATCAGGATCGGCTCCTTGGCATCGAGGAATTTTCGGATCGCCTCTTTTGCATGCTCCATATTCTCAAGCACAATGCAATCCATATCATAAGCAGCGGCAATCTTTGCGATATCCGGGCTTCCGCTCAGATCGACAACCGAATAGTGGTCGTGATAGGTGAAATGCTGATACTGCCGCACCATACCGAGATAATTATTTTTCAATACAATGATCTTAGCCGGCACGTCATGCTGACGCATTGTCGCAAGCTCCATCATGGACATTTGGAAGGAACCATCCCCGCACACCGCGACCACCTGTTTCTGCGGATTAGCGAGCTTTGCGCCGACCGCCGCCGGAATGGAATAGCCCATGGTTCCCATACCGCCCGATGTGAGAAATTGTCCTTTTTTCACAACATGATACGCACACGACCAAATCTGATTCTGTCCGACATCCGCAACATAGACGGCATCGTCCTCCATCTCCTCGGAAAGCATACGAATGAAACGCGCGGGATCTACATGATCCGCATATTCCTCGCGGCGCGGCTGCATTCTCTCCCGATAGCTTTCAAGCAGCGCCAGCCACTCTTCGTATGCTCCCGTAATGTCCTGCGCAGCTAAATCCTCAAAAATATGCTTCGCATCCCCGACAAGCGGGATCGTCGGACCCGCGTTTTTGCCAATCTCTGCGGGATCCACATCAATATGCACCAAAACCTTATCTTTTGTGATCAGATCCGGCTGATTGACTGCCCTGTCTGCCACGCGCGCGCCAACCATGATCAACAGATCGGAATCACTGATCGCGCGGTTTGCATAAGGCTGTCCGTTATTGCCGACCATACCGTAATACAGCGGATGCTTCGTCGGCATGACGCCGATTCCCATCATCGTTGATACGACGGGAATATGATACGCTTCCACAAAACTGCGCAGACTTTCCTGTGCATTGCTCAAATGCACGCCGCCGCCCGCGCAGATGAGCGGACGCTTGGCCTTTGCCAGTTCTTTTACAACCTTCTTGATCTGCACCATATTGCCCTTCACCGTCGGCTTATAGGTGCGAAGTGAAACGCTGTCCGGGTAGCTCCATTTATCCATGCGCGCATTTTGTACATCAATCGGCACATCGATCAAAACAGGACCCTTGCGCCCCGTGGAGGCAATATGAAACGCCTCTTTGAAAATGCGGGGAATATCGGCTGCGTCCCGCACGAGATAGCTGTATTTTACAAAGGACTCCACCGCTCCGGTAATATCCGCCTCCTGAAACACATCGCTTCCGAGCAGCTCACTGTTGACCTGGCCCGTGATACAGACAAGCGGGATGCTGTCCGCAAACGCGGTCGCAATCCCCGTGATCAGGTTTGTCGCACCCGGACCGCTCGTCACCGCGCACACGCCGACACCGCCCGTTGTCCGTGCCACACCGCTCGCGGCATGCGCCGCGTTCTGCTCTGTCCTAACAAGGATCGTTCGGATATCCGATTGCAGGATACTGTTATAAAAAGGGCAAATTGCCACGCCGGGGTAGCCAAACACCATGCTGACATGCTCCTCCTCAAGACATTTTACCATTGCATCTGCACCGATCATATTTCCTACCTACACCTTTCTGCTGTTTCTGATATGTTGTATTCCGAACATTGTGTTATGTGTTCATGCTTTCGATCCCATAACCGCCATTCTATTTTCAAATATCTATCCCTAAAAGCTTCTTGACAACCACGACCGCCTCCGCCGCATCGCGGGAATATCCGTCCGCACCGATCTCATCGGCAAAATCCTGCGTGATGACCGCGCCGCCGATGATAATCTTTGCAGAAAGTCCCTGCTCATGCGCCATGCGAACGATTTCCTTCATCTGCATCATGGTCGTTGTCATCAGCGCGGACAATGCGATCACATCAGCACGCTCTTTTCTTGCCGTGTCGATGATCAGCTCCGTTTCCACATCCTTGCCGAGATCGATCACGCGGAAACCGTGATTTTTTAACATCAGCGCAACGAGATTCTTTCCGATGTCATGAATATCGCCTTTTACGGTCGCAATCACGATACATGCCTGCTCTTTCCCGCCATCGTTTCCGGCAAGATGGGGTTCCAGCACCGCAATGGAGAGCTTCATCGCCTCCGCACTGTTAATGAGCTGCGGCAGAAAATAAGTTCCCTTATCGAACAGGATACCGACCTCATCAATGGCAGGCATAAGTGCAAGATTTAGTATATCCTGCGCATCCTGTCCTTCCTGCAATAACGTTTCGGTCAGCTCGGCAATCCGGCTGCGCATTCCTTTTAACACGGCGTCATAGACCGGACGCAGTACCTCCGGCACAGTGTGTCCTGACGTGGCTTCCTGTCCCGCCATTTCGCCCGGCTGTACCGCTTTTCTTTTATCGGCCGCACTGTTTTGCCCTGCCGTTTCGTTTTCCTGCGCCATCCCGCCGACAGACTCCGCAAGCTGTTGCAGTTTCTTTTTTTCTTCCTGCTCCTCCTGCTCCTTCGCATAGGCGGTATACTCAATATATCGGATATCCGCCCCTTCCTTATGCAGCAGCAGATCGGCGGCAAACGCCGTATTCATCAAAAGCCGCTGCGATGGGTTCGCGATTGCCATGGTCAGTCCGTTTTGGATTGCCATGGTCAAAAACGACGCATTGACATAACTCCTCTCCGGCAGGCCAAACGAAATATTGGAAAGTCCACAGGTCGTCGCATAGCCAAGTTCATGGCATTTTGCAAATGTCTGTAAGGTAAGAAGCGCCGCCTTAGGGTCCGCACCGACTGTCATGACAAGCCCGTCCACCACAATATCCTGTTTTGTCAGACCGTATGCTTCCGCTTTTTTTGCCACTTTTTCTATAATATCAAATTTTTCTTCCAGACTTTTCGGCAGTCCCTCATCCGACAACGGAAGAAGGATAAACATGGCTCCGTATTTTGCGGCAATCTGAAGCAGCGGTTCGCACTTTGCTTCCTCTAAGGAAATGGAATTGATCAGCGCCCTGCCGGGGTAACGTCTGAGTGCTGCCTCTATCACGTCCACATGGGACGAATCAATGGATAACGGCAGATTGGAGGCCATTGTCACCTCATCAATCGCCCTTAACATCATTTCTTTTTCGTCAATGCCGGGCATTCCCATATTGACGTCTAAGACTGCCGCTCCCATCTTCTCCTGATTTTCTGCAAATTCAGACACCATGGACAGGGATCCTTCCTTTAACTGTGCCTGCAATTTCTTTTTCCCCGTTGGATTGATACGCTCCCCGATGACAAGAAACGGACTGTCCAAACAAAAGGAGCCGGTTTTCCGCTCCGACGTCAGATAATAAACGCTCTCATCCGGCGCTTCATTCTCCCGCGCGTTTTGGGGAATCTTTCCCGAAAGAGATTGCACCAGTTTCTCAATATGCTCCGGTGTCGTTCCACAGCAGCCGCCCACGATGGAAGCGCCCGCCCC
This sequence comes from uncultured Lachnospiraceae bacterium, assembly GCA_947176965.1. Classification (GTDB taxonomy): domain Bacteria; phylum Bacillota; class Clostridia; order Lachnospirales; family Lachnospiraceae; genus DLAJ01. The sequence goes on from CAMWSU010000018.1 coordinate 5,945, forward strand.
GGTCAAAAGCTGCATTTCTTTTGCAAAGGTATCCGCCGTCATGGAATAGCCCGTCGAACCGTCCGGCAGCAGCATCGGCATGCCCGCATTCGGTTTCGCAATGATCGGCACTTTTGCAACCTGTGCCATATCTCGAATGATTCGCTGCATCTGATCCGGTCCTGTTGAGCAATTCGCTCCGACTGCCGCCGCACCCAAACTTTGCAGTGTGACGACCGCCGTCACCGCATCCGTTCCGTACAGTGTCCTTCCGTCCTTTTCAAACGTTAAACTTGCCATCACAGGCAGATCGCACACTTCCTTTGCGGCAATCAGCGCCGCGCGCGTCTCCTGCAGGCTCATCATCGTTTCCACAACAAGCAGATCGACACCCGCTTCACAAAGATACTGAATCTGCTCCTTATAGATATCGATCAATTCCTCAAAATCGAGCTGTCCGATCGGTGCAAGCTGCACGCCCGTCATCGTCAGATCACCTGCAATCATTGCCCGCCCCTCTGACGCTTCTTTAGAAATACCGACAAGCTCCTGTATCAGTTCGCGCTGTTTGTCCTCTAATCCGTATTCCCTTAGCTTTAACCGGTTTGCGGTAAATGTCGGCGCATACAGAATGTTACTCCCCGCCGCAACATATTCTTTTTGCAGGGAAAGCATCACATCCCGATGCGTGACGATCCACTGCTCCGGACAGACACCTGCGGGCATGCCCGCACGCATCAGATTCGAGCCGGTCGCGCCGTCCAATATCACATAGCGTCCCTGACAATATAAATTCCATTCCTCCCGATTCATATGACAACCTCGATTTCTTCATTGGCGTGAACCATAGAAGTTCTATGCAAAGCAGCCTCTGCTGTGAGCATTCGAGCTTCTTCTCACGCTTTTGTATGCACGTCCAACTGCGGAAACGGAATCTCAATCCCATTTTCGTCAAATGCCAGCTTTAAGCGTTCCGTGAGCGCCCACCTGACATTCCAATAATTGCCGCCCGGCACATAGCAGCGCACGCCGAGCACGACCTCGCTGTCCCCAAGCGAATCGACAAAAACCATAACGGGCTGTTCCTGCAGAATATGCTCCTGCGTCCGCACGACTTGCTCTGCAACTTCTTTCGCCCTTTTTAAATCCGCACTGTATGCAATACCGATTTTTAAGTCCACACGCCGCTCAGGATTCGCCGTCACATTCGTCAGACTGCTATTGGCAAGTGTTCCATTCGGCAAAACAATCACTTTCCCGTCCGGCGTTGTCAGTCTTGTATAGAACATTTGAATTTCCGAAACCGTTCCTTCGTTCCCTTTGGTGTCCTCGATAATATAATCTCCGACCTTGAACGGCTTTAACAATAAAATCAGCACGCCGCCTGCAAGATTGCTTAGGCTTCCCTGAAGCGAGAGTCCGATTGCCACACCCGCTGAACCTAACAGCGTTACAACACCCGCCACACTCACGCCAAACGAGGTTGCGATCAAAAAAACCAAGATCACATAGAGCACAACTTTCAACAGGGAATCCAAAAATTGAAGCACGCCCTTTTCCGCATTTGCGCGCGTCAGCGCCTTTTGGACAATCCTGCGGATGAGCTTGATCACCTGCACGCCGATCAAAAATGTCACAATGGCAAATACGACTTTTAATCCAAAGTGAATCGCCTTATCCGCCAGCTCATTGATCATGCCCTCGCCCATTCCGCGTTCTCCCCTTTCTTAAGCATAGCTGCAGCACACGCATTTCCATACGCATTGCTCTATTTCATAGACTTATTTCTTTTTTGTACCTTTATACTCACTGCCGGATGCGATTTCCGCCTCGGCCTGTGCGATCTTGCGCTGCAGCTCTTCTTTTAAGGACGCCTTGATCTTTTCTTTTTTCTTTTTCAACTGGTCCTTTTTGCGTTGTGCCTCCGCCTGTCTGCGTTTGCGCTCATCCTCTTTCTCCTGCATCAAAGAAAGCTCTTTCTCGGTATACGGCACATAGGCAAGTACCGCGACAGACATCGGCGCCAAATTGATGCGAATCGAATATTCCCTCGTATCGCATTCATCTTTTTTTGCCTTCAGAACACGCGAATTTACGATGCCGCTTCCGCCGAATTCTTCACTGTCCGAATTGAAGATCTCCTTATATTTTCCATCTGCAGGCACCCCGGATTTATGGGACATCCATGCCTGATCCGAGAAATTCACGCCGATCAGTAAGGTTTGCTCCGGGCATTTACGTAAAAACAGCAGCACCGATTCATTGGCGGAAATGGCGTTCATCCACTCAAAGCCCTCCTCTCGCTCATCCCATGTATAGAGTGCGGGGCTGGAAAGATAGAACCGATTCAGCGCCGCTAAATACGCGTCCATTCCCTGCGGCAGAAAGCCCGTGTTCAGCAGCTTTGCTCCCGGATGCACCATCAGATACGCCGGAAGAAGCCTTGCCGCCGATGCCCGCAAAGACGCATCCTCGATATTCATGCAGGCAAGTCCGCAGTCGGATTTCAGGATATAGTCCCCGCTGAGCGCATTGATAAAATGCTCTTTATACATATAAAGGTAGGAAAGCGTCAGCTCATGATGCGCATTCCTGCGGTCGCCGTACGGAATCGTCAGATAGCGGAGCAAATCATTGACAAGCGCATAGTTCCATTTGTAATCAAACCCAAATCCGTCCTCTGCAAGCGGCGTCGTCAGATTCTGCCATCCCGACGCTTCATCCGTGATCATCAGCACATCAGGATACGCGCTCTTTACCATGGATACGGCGTTTTTCAAAAAGGCAATGGCATCAAGATTCTCGTTTCCGCCATACAGATTCGCAATCCACTCTCCGTTTTGTTTTCCGTAATCAAGGTAAAGCATGAATGAGGTATCGCACACACGGATACCGTCGGCATGCAGTTCCTCGATCAAATAGCTGAGCGAAGAAAGCAAAAATGATTTCACCTCAGGTCTTGCATACTGGAACAGTTTGACCTGATAACGGTTATGAAATCCCTGTCTGATATCCAAATGCTCGTACAGGCAGCTGCCGTCATATTCCGAGAGCAGCTCGCCCGCCTTGGAAAAGCATCCCGGCGCCCACTCAAATATAACGGAAAGCCCCTCCGCGTGCAGTGCGTCAACCGCCGCCTTTAACATGGCTGTGCTCTCAAAATACACGCCTGCCGCATAGAACGCCACGGTCTCATGAACACTGTGATTATTCGTATTTTCCAATATGGTATGCTGTAAGCTGACATGCGTATAGCCGGCTTCCTTTAATTCCTTTGCCTTTGCATGAAGCGCCGCCATGCGCTTTTTTTCCTCTGTCTCGCCGTTAAACAGCGCCTCAGCGGAAAGTTCGCAGATGTGGAGCGCGCCGCCTGCCTGATAGATCTGTTTCTTTTTCCATGCGCCATCCTTCCATGCATAATCTTCCCGTTCCAGGCGCGCAAGCAGATAATGATGCTCCTCCTCGCTGCATTCGTCATAAAACTTTGTCGCATATGGCTCCGCCTTTATGACAATGTCCCCGCTCTTTTTGCGGATCTCATATTGATAGCCAATCCCCGCCTCCAGATCAGGGATAAACAATTCAAACAGATCTGTAACCGTGCTGCGGTTCATCTGATGCACACGCCCGTCATAGCCATTAAATGCGCCGATCACGCTGACGCGCACTGCCTCCGGCGCCCAGACGCGGAACAGCACGCCCGCTACGCCGCGGCATACGGCACGGTGTGCCCCCATATATTTCCACGCATGATACTGGGTCCCCATATGGAACAGCTGCATCTGTGCCGGATCGCTTAAAGTATCCTCCGCCTTGGAAAGCTTTTTCTCTTCCGAATAAAGACATTCTCCCGCAGGATAGGCATAGGGATCATGCAGATACAAGATCTCTTTTGTCTCTTTCGATGTCACCTTAAAGCGGTATTCCGTCTGCTTTTTGACGGGAAGCAGAACGGCAAAATAGCCCTCCTCGTCCGCAAGTTCCATCGGATATTCCTTCTCCGGATTTCCCATCAGCACACTGACCTTGTCCGCTCCCGGCAGAAATGTCTGCACCAATGTCTGGGAGCCTGCCGCATGCGGTCCGAGCAGTTCGCCCGGCTCATCCGTATCCGAATAAATAATGCCCTCCATCTCACGCCAGTTCATGTAACGGTATAATTTTTTTGTCATTCCGCTTACCCCACCTTCTTCAATCTTCTCTTAAACTAACTCATTACGGCAAACGCCGATACCGGTCTCAAAACTGATGAATATATAAACCGCTCCGCAGCTTCGGCTCAAACCATGTCGATTTCGGCGGCATCAAAAGTCCCTTATCCGCCACAGCAAACAGTTCGTCGATGGAAGTCGGATACATGGCAAACGCCACGGCGCAATCTTCCTTCACCCGCCGCTCTAATTCTTCCAGCCCCCGGATACCGCCGACAAAATCAATCCGACGATCCGTTTTCGGATCCGTGATACCAAGGATTGGGGCGAGGCAGTCATTTTGCAGGACAGACACATCCAGCGCCTCCACCGGATGCTCCGCCGCCTCGCTAAAAAGCTGCTCGGCCCGTTTGGAAGTCAGACGATACCACCCGTCCTCCATCACCATGCCGAATATTCCTTTTTTATCCGGCTTTACTTTGACCGCACCGCAAAATTCCACCGTAAACGGCTCTTCCAGCCGCGCAAGAAACTGCTCTTTTGTCAATCCGCCCAGATCCTTTACCACACGGTTATAATCAAGGATCGTAAGTTCTTCATCTGGAAACAGCACGGACAAAAAAGAATTAAATTCCTCATTGCCGTCGTAGTCAGGATGTTCCTCGCGTTTTGCAAGCCCGACCTTGACTGCGGACGCACAGCGGTGATGCCCGTCAGCAATATAAATGCTGTCCATAGCGGCAAATGCGTCCTGCACCGTCCGAATATCCTCATCATCCGCGATCACCCACCCCGTATGCCCGATCCCGTCCTCCGAGACAAAATCGTATTCGGGCGGCGTATCCGTCTTCCGCGCGATCAGCTCTGAAAGCGCTTCATTACGGCGGTATGCAAGAAAAATCGGTCCCGTCTGCGCTCCGCATGCCGTCACATGGCGGATGCGGTCCTCCTCTTTATCCGCTCTGGTATTCTCATGCTTTTTGATCACACCGCTTACATAATCGTCCACAGCGGCACAGCCGACGATCCCCGTCTGGCTGTGTCCGTTCATCGTCTGACGGTACAGATAATAGCAGGGACGTTCCTCCTTTACAAACACTCCGCGCTTTGCCATATCCCACAAAAGCGTGCGCGCATGCTCATAAACCTCCGGTGCATACATATCATGCCCGGGTTCAAAATAGAGCTCCGGTCTGTCCACATGTAAAAAAGAATCGGGACGTCCCTCCACCGCGGCGCGCGCCTCCATGGAAGAATACACATCATACGGAAGCGCTGCAACGGACTGTTCGCGCCCTTTTGCCGGTCTCCATGCCTGAAACGGTCTGATCTTAGCCATCTTCTCTTATGAGCCTCCATTCTTACCAATGTCCGCAAATTTGGGCGTAAGCACAAATTTGTCGTGTGAAAAATCTCTGATTTTTCACACTATCTCCTTGTAATTTAGACAGATTCATAGTCAAAGAACGCAAAGCGTTCTTTTCTATTTTAGCAGAAGAAGCGCATAGAAACAATAAAAAGATGAAAATTGACATTGCGATACGCAGATGTTATGATGACACTAGCATTTCTTTTTCAGGAGGCAGGGATATGACAAAGGAAGACCAACAGTTTTTAGATCGTATCAACGATTATGCAAATCAGGTGCTCGACCATATTGACCCGCAGAAAACACAGGTCAGTTACCAGCTTCAGAAGCTCCGCCCCGTTATGCAGGAGCTTGCGATGGAAAACGGCATGAGTGTTGAGGAAGTTTTTATCAAATATATGGACCTCGCAAGCGAGGCTTCCGTCGAGCGGGAACGGAAATTTCAAAATACCGTCGGGAACATGACACAATACGGCGACTTAGGAGACGAGCACTGAGATTGCTTCCACCGCCCCAATTTTTTTGCAAAAGAAGGGAAACTTCCAAACTATGAGTATCATCAGCAGTAAAGATGTCAATGAGATCATCAGGAAAACGCTCAGCATCATTAATCCCAAGATCATGAATCACGGGGATGTCACAGGCTATATCCTGTTCAAAATGTTAGAATGCGAGCAGCGCTACACCGAACAGGAGCTTGTCGATTATACGATGCTCGGCATTCTTCACGATATTGGTCTCTACAAAGAGGCAAATGTCAAAAATGTCGTGGATTTTGAGACAAAGAATCTTTGGCCGCATTCCATTTACGGCTTTCTTTTTCTTAAATATCTCTCTCCTATGGGTGACAAGGCAGAAATCGTACTGTACCATCATTTGGATTACAACAAATATGGCCTGATACACAGTCGCTTTAAGCATATTATCGAATGCCTCAATCTTGCTGACAAGATGGATACGTTTCTCCACTTAAAAGAAGAAAATCTGGAGAAGGACTATTTCACGCTCTATCGCGATATTAAGTTTTCCGGCGATGCGCTTGATCTTTTTTGGAAGGCGGAGGCACGCTTCGGTATCACCGACAATCTGGTAAACGGAAGCTATCGGCAGGAAATGGAGGAACTGCTTGCAAAGAGAGCCTTTTCCGAGCAATATAAAAAGGGCTTTTTGGAAATGCTTGTTTACACGATTGATTTCCGAAGCGAGCATACCGTTGTACATACGCTTGCAACCGTCAATTTTGCACAGCAGCTCGGACGCTTAAAACGACTTAGCGGCAAGGATTTGAGGGATCTCTATTACGGCGCACTGCTGCACGATCTCGGCAAGATCGCCATACCGCTTCATATTTTGGAATCGCCGGGACGACTCTCCGATCAGGATATGAAGATCATGAAGGCGCATGTCCGAATCACGGAAATGATCCTGGAAGGAATCGTGGACAATGACGTGTTGCAGATTGCGGTGCGGCATCATGAGAAATTAGACGGCAGCGGCTACCACAAGGGATTAACGGGCGACCAGCTGACACTGCCGCAGCAGATTGTTGCCGTTGCCGATATTTTAAGCGCACTCTACGGAAAGCGAAGCTATAAGGACGCCTTTCCAAAAGAAAAGATTCAAAGCATCATACAGGGCGATGCGGATAATGGCAAGATCAGTAAAAGTACCGTGGAAAGTCTGATGAGCCATTATGACCAGATCATCGCTGAATTTGAAAAAGAAAAAGAAAATACGATCGGTCTGTACTTAAAGATCAAAGAGCAATATGCGGAAATGATCGAACGTTTTAAGGATTTTAACTAAAAAAGATTGGCGCGGCTGCGCCAATCTTTTTTAGTGTATGGAAATTATCTCACCCCCCGGAAGAATCCGCAATGCGGATTCTTCGAAAGCATTTCCTGCGGAAATGCTTTTTTATGCATACAGCTCTCCTGCCGTATCCTTATAATATTCTGCCTGCGCAGTCCAAAGCGCCTTATATACGCCGCCCTGCTCCAGCAGCGAATTGTGCGACCCCCTCTCAGCGACAGTGCCGTTCTCCATCACGACGATTTCATCACAGAACCGGCAGGAAGAAAGCCTGTGAGAAATATATACTGCCGTTCTCGTCCCCACAATGTCATTGAATTTTGTATAAATATCATGCTCTGAAATCGGATCAAGGGCGGCTGTGGGCTCATCCAGAACGATAAACGGCGCACCTTTATAGATTGCCCTTGCAAGGCATAACTTCTGTGCCTCTCCGCCCGATATTTCTACACCATGCTCGTCGAAATTCTTATACAGGCATGTTTCAATTCCCTTATCCATTCCGTCAAGCCATTCTCCTAAGCCTGCCCGCGTCACACAATCCGTAACTCGTTCGGCATCATATTCCACATTTGCGGCAACATTCTCCGCCATACTGAAACAGAATAATCCCGAATCCTGAAACACGACCGAAAACAGTGCTATATAGTCCTCGTATTGATATTTTCGGATGTCAATTCCATTGAGCGTGATTTCTCCTTCGGTCGGATCATAAAGACGGCAGAGCAGCTTCACCAGCGTTGATTTTCCGCAGCCGTTTTTCCCCACAAGCGCCATTTTCTCACCGATCTTCCATTTCAAATTCACATCCTGCAGCGCATACTGCTCCGAACCCGGATACCGAAAATATACATGCTGAAACGCAAACTCATATTCATTGTCCTCCCGCTTTTCTGTCGGGATGGTACCCTTGTATTTTTCATCTGGAATATCCAGAAAATCAAAGGTATATTTCATATATTCCCAGTTGATGGATAGTTCCCCAAAGCCGCCTGCAACTCTTGTTATACCGTTTCGTATCCTTGAAAAATACATCACAAAGCCGGTGATCTCCCCCACCGTAAGGGCACCCGTGATCGCCCTTGCCGCTGCAAAGCCATACATCAGAATATTAGAAACCAGCGTGATTCCGCCGATTCCGAAATGGGCCAGGAGAATTTTTTTTATCCCCTTTTCCCATCCGCCAAGCCATTTCTCCGAATTTTTGTAATATTCGTTCAAGATCATCTCCTGCTCGCCGTAAATGCGCACATCTTTACCGTTGCGATAATTTTGGATGACGTTTCCATTATAATATAATGACGTTCTTGCATGCTGCAGAATTTCTTTGTCATTTTGGAGAAATGCCATATATTTGACTTCCTTTTTATTCGGCGCAAGCGCTCTTATCATTTCTAACAATGCTGCAAAAGCGATTGCGGAAATCAGTCCCCAGTTTGAATTCACAAATCCCCAGAATCCAGGTGTTTTGGGCGTATCTTTTATTGCGAGAGGCGCAATCAGGATCAATCCCATAACCGCCGTGATCATTCCGCATACAATGTCCTCCAGCCTCAATATGACATTACCCATCCTGCCCATGCCATTATCTGCCCGTTCATATTGGATGTGTACTTCGGGATTCTCAAGATGCACAAAATCCATATTATGCATTTTCTCCAAAAGCATTTTCCGCTTGTTTTTCTCCAGTGCGAACTCATGGCAGTTATCACGTCTCTTTATCACATGTCTGAAACAAAAAAGCCCCCATTCGATTAAGCCTGTGATTAAGGTAAATAAGATAATATCCTTACGCGGTTTATTTTCAATCACCATATCAATGATCTTCATGGTAATAAAAATGTGAAGATATTCCTGCAATATTGTGGGAACCTGTAATGCAATCTGCCTTGCGGTATAACCTTTGTCCGCACGATCTGTTATTTTCAGACAGCGCTTTACCATATAGAGCTTTTCCCGCATTTTCTGTTTATTCATCCGCATCTCCCTCCAATCCGCTATCATGATAATAGCTGCTCTGCATATGAAAAAGTTCCGCATAAGCGCCGCCAAGTTCCATAAGGGAAGAATGACTGCCCTCCTCTTTGATCTGCCCGTCCGCGCTCAGGATGATCCTGTCGCAAAACCGGGTGGACGCAAGACGGTGTGAAATAAATACACTTGATTTTTCTTTGGAAAATTCTGCATAATTCAGATACATTTCCTGCTCTGCAATGGGATCAAGCGCAGCGGTCGGCTCGTCCAGCAGAAGCACCGGAGCGTTCTTATACAGTGCCTTTGCCAGGGCAAGCTTTTGCATCTGTCCTCCTGAAAAGTCCGTTGCATCTTCGTAAAGGCTTTTGACAAGACGGGTGCGCTCCCCTTTCGGCAGGCTCATTACCTTTTGATCAATCCCCGATTTCCTCATGCAGTCGTATAGCTTTTGAAAGTCGATTTCCTCCCACTTTTTGCCCGCAATATTCTCCGCGATCGTTACGGGCAGAACGTCAATATCCTGAAAAACCGTGCTGAAAATTTTGAAATATTCCTCTCTGTTATATTCACCGACGGGCGTACCGTTTAATAAGATCTCCCCCTCGGTGGGCTCATACAGACCACACATCAACTTAATGAGTGTCGTTTTCCCCGCACCGTTTAATCCTACAACCGCAAGATTTTCTCCTTTTTTCAGCTTAAAAGAAATATCCTTTATCGTAGGTCTCTCCGCACCAAAATGAGTGTAGCTTACATGCTTAAATTCAATCTCACACTGCCCCTGCGGAACTTCCTTTTCCCCGCCTTTTCCCGGTTTTTCCTCTAATTCTAAATAATCTCTCAGATAGAAAATCTCCTGTGAAAGCCAGTTAAACGCGCTGAATTTCTCACACAGATTTCTCACTGCCGTGCAAAGCATGGCGACAGAATTAAAATACAATACAAAATCTCCCGCGCCGATCCTGCCGTTCATAACAAGATAGACAATATACACCATCGCACCCACATTTCCGATTGATGTGACCGTCGTCTCCAACAGATTGTGCCGAAGTTCCCATTCATCCTGCTGCACAAACCATCCGGTCCGTTTATCGAAAACCCGGTGATAAACACAGTCAAACCATTGCTGCATACCGAAAATGCGAATATCCTTTGCCTCGCGAAAATTATTGCCGACATTTGTTACATATTCCATCTGGCGGTCATAATTCTGCCAATTGTCAGCCATATTCCATATCCACATCATTTTATGGCGGTTAATGCGATACCCCGCAACAGCGGGTAATGCAATGATGAGAATCAAAACGGGGCTTAACATGGAAAGAATACCGCTATAGGCTGCAATCTGCAGCACTGCAAGGATGGTATCCCGCACCATAAAAAGCCCGGCATCAGCGGTCTTTTCAGCTCCTTCGGATGCCTTATTGAGCATATCGTTTATTTTCGTATTCTCGGTACTTTCATAAGAGATATGCATTTTCTTTTTCATCAGCTGCCCGAGCAAATGGTTCCGTAAACGCATTTTCCCCACCCAAGTGGCATACAAATGCCCCGAACGAAAAGGAATTTGAGTAAGCTGTCTGACCGAAATGATCACGACACAGATGACGCCCAGCGTGACCCGTGATGAAGTGCCGAGTGCAAATTCTATTACATATTTGTCCGTATACGTATCCAGAAGATTGCCCATGAGTTCCAGAATAAGAAGCAGCAGCATGACAAAGAAAAAGCCTCTTGCGTTACGCCACGTTTCCATGATCATATAATGCATATTATTAAGCATACTGTATTTAATCTTTGCCTGTTCCTCATAGAATTTCCGCCATGCCTCGGCATTCTTTTCCTTTGTGTATTTCGCAATTTTAACGCGTTTTTTGGACATAGAAATCCCCCATCCTTTGCTTCGTCCGTAATTTGATACCCTTATCATACCGCAAAAAAAGACCGTCCATGCCATTTTCGGAACGAACGGTCAAAATACGGAACGAAAGGCAACGATGCGGGCCCTCTCTGTTGCCAACATTCTGCAATTTGGGACGTAAGCACAAATCCCGCCAATCAACAAATCTTTTGTATAGATTATAATTCATATTGCAAAATAATATTATTAAAATATTTTTTAAACCCTAATCCCTTGTACAAATGTACGGCATCACCGCACGCACCAAGCGTTACTGTTTCTGCGCCATTATTTAACAGGTCATCGATTGCATAGGAAGATAATAAAGCTGCCGCTTTCTTTCTTCGATATTGTTCCAGAGTTGAAACAAATTCTAATGAGGCTGTGTTTCCATTTTGGATCGTTGCGCACGTTGAAACAGCAACCCCATCAATCTTGGCTAAATAGATCTTGATATGTTCATTTTCTACCCACGTAAAATAATGCTCCGCGTCGATCATATCCCAACCATGCAATGCGGTATTTACCACGTCTATCCATAATCTAAAATCTTCCATCCTGCTGATTCTTTGGCAGGTGATGTGACTGTGTTCTTCTCTGTATGGACGGTAATCTTTTTTACGTAACAACATTGCCGGTTCGTCATCATCTCCCGACAAATTCTTGAAACCGTTCCGCTCCATAATTTCAATAATATTATCAGGCGTCGCATCCGGCGTCACAATCCACATCTGCGGTGCTTCGCCCTTTCGGATTCCCTGACCCAAAGCCTTTAATTCAGTTTCAGCGTTTTCTTCATTCAAATGAATACCGAAACCGAGGGATGGACCTTTTTCTCCTTTACATGGAATGATCCAGCTAACGGAACCCTCATGAAGGTCAATGATACCCGATTGTGCAAAGGCTTTATAATAATTGAAATAATTCGAGGCGATGATCTGATCCGCAATCACATACTTCTGCATAATATCATCCGGTATTTCGATCTCATATTCACAGGTCAGATCTCCGTTCAGAACGGAACGAATCACTCTGCCTTTCAATTCTCTGCCCATAAATCCTTCATAACAATTCAACATGTGACCCAAACTGCAATTACATAAAGCAGATGACACAACGTTTCCCGATAAAATGGATTCTTTGGCGAAAGGACAATGGCATGCATGATACCGTTTCATTTTTTCATCGGTGGCTTTCAGATACTCCTTCATATTATATGGGAAAGCCATCGTATACAGTTTGTTTCCCTTTCTTACAGCAGTTAACATTTTCGGATTTTGTTTTATAAACTCTAAAACCTCGTCCGTGATCTCCTGTCCGTAAAAATCCTTTTTTTCACGGTTCAGCCTGGCAAATTCCTCCACTCCGTCTTCACCATCACCAAGATATTCATCCAAATCGCCTATTTCCAAAAATCTCTCATGTGTCCCCACACATTGCGACGGGTGCAGTCCATGCCTTACTTTACAAAATATTTTCTTCAACGTTTCCTTATCTGTCATTTCTTCAAGCCGCTTCATAAACAGATACATATGATGGCATTGACAATTGCACTCAGAATTCATGTCGGGTAACTCAATGTCTTTAACAAGTTCATCCCAAAAAGCTTCACCTAATTCCGCGCAGATTTCCTTTCTAAATGTGTGAAACCCAAATCCCAGTTCCTCATAATTGATTGTCGTATCTCCCATATCTTCTTCCTTTCCCGTTCAAATTCTTATATTCTCTAAATTTATCATACCACAAAAAAGACCGTTTCGGAACGAAAGGCATTCATCCTAATCTCCCGTTTCTGTCAGCGGTATCATGATTTCTGTCGCAAAAACTCCTTCTTCATTCTGACGGTTCACGTATCCGCCGTATTTTTTTGTGACACGGTCAATGCGGAATAAGCCGTATCCATGCTCCCCTTTCTTAGTCGAAAGATACTCACCCTTTACCCTGCGGACCTTTCCCGCCGAATTCTGGACGGAAAGATAAAACTGGTCCTTCAGTCTTCCGATATAAATCCGTATAAATCGTTCTTCCACAGGAAGTAAGGCAGTTGCTTCCACAGCGTTGTCAAGCAGATTTCCAAGTATTGAGCAGAGTTCCACATCGCTCATGGGCATTTGATCCGGAATGCTCGCCTTGACGTTAATCGCAATATCCTGCTTTTTTGCGACGCCCAGCTTACTGTTCAAAATAGCATCCGCCATCACATTGCCCGTTTTGATCACCGTATCCACAGTATCAAGATCATCTGCAAGACCCTCCAGATATTCAGACAGTTTTTCGTAATTCCCCCTCGAAAGCTGAATCCTCATATTTTGAATATGGTTCCTGTAATCGTGACGCCATCCCCTCACCTGACGATACATATTCTGGATCTCCAAAACCTGCTTTTCAATCTGTTCGCTTTGGAAACGCTCTATGCGGCGGTCAATCATATGATAAATCCTTTGACGCAGAAACAGCAGTCCTGCCAGAAAGATCATGCACAATAATGCCGCCGCCATGGTGATCATCATGATTTTCATACTCTCGCTCCAATTTTTATTTCGTGTAAAAAGCAATAAACTTCTCATTGATTTCTCTGTAAAGCCGCCTGGATAGCGGAAGAACTTTTCCGTCATCAAGGTAAATTTCTGTTTTCCCGATACTGCGCACATATCGCAGATTGATGATATACGAGCGGTGACAAAAAATAAATTCACTGCCGAACAGGTTTTTCACTTCCCCGATCCCCATATTACACTGCAACAGTTGACCGTCCGGCAGACAAATCTGTGTTTTCTTTCCTAATGCTTCGCAGTACATGATCTGATCCGGAGAAATATGAATGATTTGTTCCCCGCATTCAAGCAGCACTTCATTTTCGAGCGTATGCTTCTTTACATATCTATCCAAAACACGAAACAGCTTTTCCCTGTTCACAGGCTTTAACAGATAGTGAAGCGCTTCCACCTCGTAACCTTCACTCATATATTCGGAATACCCAGTTATAAAAATAATCGGCAGCATATCCCCCTGCGAACGCAGTCTTTTGGCAAGCTCCATACCGTTTAACCGCAGCATTTCAATATCCAGCAAAAGCAGACTGCACGGTTTGTCCGGATAAGAAAATAAAAAGCTCTCTCCACTGACATATTCATCAATGTCAAGTGCAAAAGGCTTGTCCGCAGACCATTCCCCAAGCAGCCGGCGCAGCTCGGCGATCTGATCATCATTATCGTCGCAGATTGCAATTGTCAGAGGCATCGTTATCGTATCTCCCTCTCAATTCCTAATGTCAATACACAAGAAAGTATTTCATGTTTTTCCCATAATAAAAGTGGAAAGGCTGCATAGATCTCACTACGCAGCCTTGTAATTTGCTCAAAAGATTGGCGCTGATGCGCCAATCTTTGAAAGGAAGCTTCGCTTCCTTTTTATTTCACAACCCTGACACGGAACACGCCGTCAATCTTCTGCAGGCGTTCAATGATCTCCTCCGTCGCAGACGATTCAATATCCATCATCGTGTAAGCCACCTCGCCGCGTGACTTGTTCATCATATCGCTGATATTGATGTTTGCCTCACCGAAGCACCCCGTAAACTTCGTGATCATATTGGCGATATTCTTGTGGAAGATTGCTACGCGTCCCACATTCGTGCATACGCCCATATCCAGATTCGGATAGTTCACGGAGTTGACGATATTGCCATTCTCCAAGTAATTCATCATCTCTTTTACTGCCATCTTCGCACAGTTATCCTCGGATTCCTCCGTGGATGCGCCAAGATGCGGCGTTACGATACAGCCCGGCTGTCCGACCGTTGTCGTATTCGGAAAATCGGAAACATATTTTTTGATCTTGCCGCTCTTTATTCCCTCAAGAACTGCCTCCTCGTCCGCCAGCAGATCTCTCGCATAGTTTAAGATCACGACACCGTCTTTCATTTTAGCGATCGCTTCCGCATTGATCATTTTCTTTGTCGCATCCAGCAGGGGCACATGAACCGTGATAAAATCGCACTGTTCATAAATCTCATCCACATTCAGCACATGCTTCACGTCACGGCTCAGATTCCATGCAGCATCGACGGACAGATACGGGTCATAGCCGTAAACCTCCATGCCGAGGTGCTTTGCCGCATTCGCGACCTTGACGCCGATCGCGCCGAGTCCGATGATACCAAGCTTCTTGCCCGCAATCTCCGTCCCCGCAAAATTCTTTTTTTCCTTCTCTGCGGTCTTTGCGATATTCTCATCATCCTTTGCCGACTTTACCCACTCGATACCGCCGTTAATATCACGACATGCAAGCAGCATACCCGCAATGACAAGCTCTTTCACGCCATTTGCGTTTGCGCCCGGTGTATTAAAAACAACAACTCCCTGCGTCGCACATTTGTCAAGCGGGATGTTATTGACACCCGCCCCCGCTCTTGCCACTGCCAAGAGTCCCTTCGGCAATTCCATATCATGCATTGCCGCGGAACGCACAAGGATGCCCTGTGCCTGTTCCATTTCTTCTGTCTTTTGATAATCGGCGCTGAATTCATCCAAACCGATCTTCGAGATCGGATTTAAGCAATAATACTGAAACATAGGATTATCCTTTCTTTTTGACATTATACGATCTTTACGAAATACAGACATATACCCCACAGGGCATTTGATTGTATTTCGCAATTGTTTCTATAAACTAATCACGGAATCAGGAATTTGCCTCTTCAAACTGCTTCATGAACGCAACCAGCTTCTCCACGCCCTCGATCGGCATTGCATTATAAATACTTGCACGCATACCGCCGACGCTTCTGTGCCCTTTCAGATTCTCAAAGCCCGCCTCTTTTGCCTCCTTGACAAACTTTGCGTCCAATTCCTCGCTGCCTGTTACAAAAGGAACGTTCATAAGTGAGCGGTCTTCCGATCTCACCGTCCCCTTAAACAGCTTGCTTTCATCAAGGAAATCATACAGAACTTTTGCCTTTTTCTCATTATATTCTTTCATCGCGCCAAGTCCGCCCTTTTTCTTCAGCCATTTAAATACCTTGCCGCAAATGTAGATGCCGTAGCAGGGAGGCGTATTATAAAGAGAGTCCGCGTCCGCATGCGTCTTATAACGCAGCATGGTCGGCGTTCCAGGAAGCACATCCTCCGTGATCAGATCCTCGCGGATGATCACGATCACAACACCCGCCGGTCCGATATTCTTCTGTACACCGCCGTAGATCACGCCGTATTTTGTCACATCCACCGGCTCGGATAAAAAGCAGGAGGATACATCCGATACGAGCACATGTCCCTTCGTGTTCGGAAGCTCCTTAAATTTTGTGCCGTAAATCGTGTTATTCTCACAAATATATACATAATCCGCATCTTCCGGAATGTTCAGATCAGAACAGTCCGGTATGTAGGAAAACGTCTGATCCGCCGAGGAAGCCACCTCAACTGCTTCGCCGTACATTTTCGCTTCCTGATATGCTTTTTTCGCCCACTGTCCCGTCACGATGTAAGCAGCCTTCTTATTCTTCATGAGATTCATCGGAATCATGGCAAACTGCTGACTCGCGCCGCCCTGTAAAAAAAGCACCTTGTAATTGTCAGGAATATTCATCAACTCCCGAAGATCAGCCTCTGCCTCTTTGATGATGGTATCATATACCTTGGATCGATGGCTCATCTCCATCACGGACATGCCGCAGCCCTTATAATCAAGCATCTCCTCTGCCGCTTCCTTTAATACTTCCTCCGGCAGTACCGCCGGACCTGCGGAAAAATTATACACTCTGGACACTGTTCTTTCCTCCTCCTCATTTTCCATACGGCGGCTTTCAGATGCTGTCTGCGTCCGTCACCGTCAGCTAACAAACTTCATTCTACCTTTCTTAGCGCCATCCGTCAAGAAAAACTTTGTTTGACTAAAGCGTTAAACTATTCAGACGCTTCCTACTCATCCTCATAAAACAAGATCACGGGCAGACCCGTTTCAATATCCGCATATAAAAGCTTCATCTGCTCAAGCGGCATATTCACACAACCATGCGAACCGTTTGTCAAATAAATTTCTTCTCCAAAACGATTTCTCCATGTTGCATCATGAATACCGATCGCTTTATAAACAGGTACCCAATAATAGACAAACGACGCATAATCCGGTCCACGCAGCACCGTATTTCTGTATTTTCCCTGCACATAGCAGATTCTTGACGGCGTCCGGTGTCCCGAACGGATGCTGCCCGATACAATATCCGTCTTTAAGAACAGTTCTCCGTCTTTGATATAGTAGAGCATTTGCTCCGTTAAATTCACCTCGATATAATCCGGCCCCACGTCATCGCTGCCCTGATACAGCGCTTTTTGCACATATTCCGGCTCTCTGTCCGCCGTATTATGCTCATAAAACGCCTGCGTCAGGTACGCGCATTCTGCTTCCTGATCAAGCTGATTGCCGTAAATTCCGCCATTGACCGTTACGGTCTTTCCCGTATACGTCTCGTAACGCCGTTCTAATCCGTAAGTATCATACTTCTGCGCAAGGGATGCGACATAATCGGCAACTGCCTGTTCATTTAACACAAGAACACCGTTTTCATCCGTCACAAAGTTCATCGACTCATCCAGCGTGATCCATTTGCTTGTAACGGAAGCATCCACGATCTCCTCACTGTCACCGAACAGATATTTCATGGAAAAGGACTGGAAAGCGTCGATCTTTTCCCAGACCGCATACAGTTCCTCCATATCCGGTGTCAGCGCAAGGTCATAATAGCACCCTTTCTGTATAAGATCCACACTGCTTCTGCCATGGATCGCTGCATCTCTGATCACTTCGAACGCCCGCTCACGGTCAAAGATATGCTTCGTATGATCCTCCAAAACATAGCCCTGCTCCGTGTGCCGGATGATCAGATCATTTGAAAGCTGCACATCTTCCTCTGACATACAGGAAAGCGCCAATATTCCGTCATGCAAAGTTTCTTCGTCAAACAGGACTTCGGGTTCCAATTGATAATGCCCGAAGCCGAGCAGATTCCGGCACCACAAAAAGGGATTCTGACTCGCAAGAATCTGTTCTAACTGCGGCATATAATCCACCTGCCGGGAAACACCCGATAGATCCAGTATTTCCTGCTCTTTCTCGGATACCTGCACAATCAGTTCTCCGCAGACAGGCTCCCCCTGCAAAAGCGCATTGACCTCGGCGGGCGTTTTCCCCGTACAATAAATTCCATTGATGTACGTTCCGAGACTATACCCTTTTGCATAGTAAACGGCAAGAAATACATATACCGCGGCAAGTGTCGCAAGAACGCCGCTGATCACGGTAAGCAGAACTGCCCTTAATCTGTTTGTCTTCATTCGTTTCCTTTATACTCTTTTGTGCCGACCTTTACTCTGCGCTCTTTTTATTCTCTGTGCCTTTTGGCTATGCGCACGGACTCCCTTCGCCTGCTCAGTTCTGCGTATTCTTCTGCAGATCCTCCGCATCGAACACCTCACTGATAGAACTTCCGGGCGATACCATCGGAAATACCTTGTCATCCTCGGCAATGATGCAGTCCAAAACAACAGGAACACCCGCCTTGACTGCCTCCTCCAGCGCCGGAGCAACTTCTTCTTTTTTCGTGATGCGGATCGCCTTACAGCCGAGCCCCTCCGCAACCTTCACAAAATCAACCCGATCGTTCAACACCGTCTGGGAATAACGCTTATCATAAAACAGTGTCTGCCACTGACGAACCATGCCGAGTACATGATTGTTGATGATCACCTGTATGATCGGAATATTGTAACGGCTTGCCGTCGCCAGCTCGTTCATATTCATCCGGAAACAGCCGTCTCCCGCAATGTTCACGCAGATCTTTTCGGGGCGTCCGACCTTTGCACCGATGCATGCACCGAGACCGTACCCCATCGTACCGAGACCGCCCGAAGAAAGAAACGTACGCGGTTCGGAATAACGATAATACTGGGACGCCCACATCTGATGCTGTCCGACATCCGTTGTGATGACTGCTTCACCATTGGTCACACGGTCAAGTTCCTCGATGATATAAGGACAGGTCAGGGTCTCCTTCGGATAATTCAGCGGATAGCGCTCCTTTAAGTCCATCACATGGGCAACCCACTCCTCATGACGCTTTTTCGGAATCAGGGTATTCAGCTTTTGTAAAATATCTTTTAAGTCCCCGACAACGGACGCCGTTGTCTTAATGTTTTTATCAATCTCCGCCGCATCCACGTCAATATGGAGAATCTTCGCGTTCGGCGCAAACTTCTGTGCATTTCCGACAACTCTGTCAGAAAAGCGGACACCGAGACTGATCAGCAGATCACATTCCTGCACGCCGAGATTGGATGCTTTTGTGCCGTGCATCCCGATCATTCCGGTATAGAGCGGGTCTCTGCCGTCAAAGCCGCCCTTTCCCATCAGCGTATCGCAGACCGGCGCATGCACTCTGTCCACCAGTTCACGAAGCTCCGCGGACGCCTCAGATAAAATGATGCCGCCGCCGACATAAAAAAACGGTTTTTTCGCTTCACAGATCAAATCCGCAGCACGGTTGATGTCCGCCTCGGAATAGGTCTTCGGCGGGCAGATCTCTTCTTTTTTCACAGGCTTATATTCGCAGGTATTCGCCGTGACATCCTTCGTAATATCGACAAGCACCGGTCCCGGTCTCTCGCTTTTTGCGATCAGAAACGCCTTGCGCAGCGTATCCGCAAGCTGATTCACATCCTTGACAATGTAGCTGTGTTTTGTGATCGGCATGACAACGCCCGCAATATCGACCTCCTGAAAGGAATCCTTTCCAAGTGCCGGAAGATTGACGTTTGCAGTGATCGCCACAACCGGAATGGAATCCATATATGCCGTGGCGATTCCCGTTACCAGATTCGTTGCGCCCGGTCCGCTCGTCGCCATGCAGACGCCGACTTTTCCGGTCGCCCTTGCATAACCGTCCGCCGCATGCGCCGCGCCCTGCTCATGGGACGTCAGCACATGACGGATTTCATCCTGATGCTTGTATAATTCGTCGTACACATTTAAGATCGTGCCGCCGGGATAACCAAACACGGTATCCACACCCTGTTCCTTTAAGCACTCGATCACAATTTCTGCTCCTGTTAATTTCATACGGTATCTGCACTCCTTACTTATCAACGTGTGAAAAGCACACTTTACGCGCTTTTCCTATCTGAATCAAAACGCAATGTTATTGATATTTTTTCGCCCGGGCTGACATTCTCACGAATTATGCGGAAGTTCTAAGATCGCGCCGCGGTTTCCGCTTGTCACAAGCTCGCGGTATCTTGCAAGGTATCCGCTTGTCACCTTCGGCTCTCTCGGCTTCCATGCGGCTTTTCTATTCGCAAGCTCCTCATCGGAAACATTCACGCTTAAAGAATAATTCGGAATGTCCACCGTAATCATATCCCCCTCCTCGATCAGCGCGATCGGTCCGCCGACCGCCGCCTCCGGAGACACATGCCCGATGGACGCGCCCCTTGACGCGCCGGAAAACCGTCCGTCCGTGATCAGCGCAACACTGGAGCCGAGCCCCATTCCTGCAATGGCAGAGGTCGGGTTGAGCATTTCCCTCATGCCGGGACCGCCTTTGGGTCCCTCATAGCGGATGACGACCACATCGCCAGCCTGAATCCGTCCGCCCTTGATTGCCTCAATCGCGTCCTCCTCGCATTCAAATACGCGGGCAGGACCGGTATGCACCATCATTTCCTCACAGACTGCAGAACGCTTCACAACCGATCCGTCCGGCGCAAGATTTCCTTTTAATACGGCAAGCCCACCCGTCTTGCTGTAAGGATTGCTGAGCGGTCTGATGACCTCCGGATTGGAATTGACCGCCCCGGTCACATTCTCACCAATCGTTTTTCCCGTCACCGTCATACAGTCCGTATGAAGCAGTCCGGCTTCCATCAGCTCATTCATTACGGCATAGACACCGCCCGCTTCGTTTAAGTCCTCCATATAGGTCGGACCCGCAGGCGCTAAGTGACAGAGATTCGGCGTTTTTTCACTGATCTCATTCGCAAATGCAATATCAAAATCAAAACCGATCTCATGCGCGATCGCCGGAAGATGCAGCATGCTGTTTGTGGAACATCCGAGCGCCATATCCACCGTCAATGCGTTTAAGACCGCTTCTTTTGTCATAATATCCCGCGGACGGATATCTTGCTTTAACAGTTCCATGACCGTCATGCCCGCATGCTTTGCAAGCTTGATACGCTCTGAATAAACCGCCGGAATCGTTCCGTTTCCGGGCAGTCCCATGCCGAGTGCCTCGGTCAGACAGTTCATGGAATTTGCCGTATACATTCCGGAACAGGAGCCGCAGGTCGGGCATACCTTTTCCTCAAACTCCCGCACTTCTTCTTCCGTCATCGTTCCCGCTGAGTGTGCACCGACCGCTTCAAACATGGAAGAAAGACTTCTTTTCTGTCCTTTTACATGGCCGGCAAGCATCGGTCCGCCCGACACAAATACGGTCGGCACATTGATTCTTGCTGCCGCCATCAGCAGTCCGGGAACGTTTTTATCACAGTTCGGTACCATGACCAACGCGTCAAACTGATGCGCGAGCGCCATACATTCTGTGCTGTCCGCGATCAGATCGCGCGTTACCAGAGAATATTTCATGCCGATATGTCCCATTGCAATTCCGTCACAGACCGCGATCGCCGGAAATACGACCGGCACGCCGCCTGCCTCCGCAACGCCCAGCTTGACGGCATTCACGATTTTATCAAGGTTCATATGTCCCGGTACGATCTCATTGTAGGAGCTGACGATACCGACCATCGGCTTGCGCATTTCTTCTTCCGTAAATCCAAGCGCATGAAACAATGAACGGTGCGGCGCTTGCTGCATTCCTTTTTTTACATTATCACTTCTCATCATGATCTTCCTTTCTCTCTATCGGTTCTTCTCACACGATTCTCTCACAGATTAAATCGCCCATCTTTGCGGTGCCGACCTGTGTCACTGTGTCCGCATTCCCATCCTGCGGCATGATATCGATCGTGCGGTATCCATCCTTTAAGGTCTGCTTCACTGCCGCCTCTATCGCATCCGCTTCCTGATCTAAATCAAAAGAGTATCGAAGCATCATCGCCGCACTTAAAATTGTTGCGATCGGATTGGCGATACCCTTTCCCGCAATATCCGGCGCGGAACCGCCGCTCGGCTCATACAATCCAAATTTAGTATCGTTTAAGGACGCGCTCGGCAGCATACCGAGCGAGCCTGTGATCATGCTCGCCTCATCGGACAAAATATCGCCGAACATATTCTCAGTCAACACCACGTCAAACTGCGCCGGATTCTTTACAAGCTGCATCGCGCAATTGTCCACCAGCATATGTTCTAACGTCACCTCCGGATAATCCGCAGCCACCTCCTCGACAACCTTTCTCCATAATCTGGAGGAATCGAGCACGTTCGCCTTATCCACGCTCGTCACCTTTTTCCGGCGCTTCATGGCAATCTCAAATCCTTTGACAGCGGCTCTCCGGATCTCGTCTTCATTATAGGTCAGCGTATCGACCGCCGTCATTTTACCGTCGATCATCTCCGTTTTCCGCTCTCCGAAATACAGTCCGCCTGTCAGCTCGCGCAGCATCATCATATCAAAACCGGCACGGCTGATCTCCTCTTTTAAGGGACATGCCGCCGCCAGATCATCATAGAGCATCGCCGGACGCAGGTTTGCAAACAGTCCCAGCGCCTTACGAATCTTTAACAGTCCTGCCTCCGGACGTTTGTCGGGCGCAAGCCGATACCACGGGGACGTTACCGTATTGCCGCCGATCGAACCCATAAGCACCGCATCCGCATCCTTCGCCGTCTGAATCGCCTCGTCCGTCAAAGGAACGCCATGAACGTCAATGGATGCGCCGCCCATCAGAATGTCCGTAAATGTAAAAGTATGTCCGTACCGTTCGCCGATTTTTTGTAATACCTTTTTCGCTTCGGTAACAATTTCCGGCCCGATCCCGTCGCCCGGAATACTAGTAATCCGATAATTCATTGCTTTCCACATCCTTTCTGTAATCGCAAAAAAAGAGGCGTCATGCCATACGCCTCTTTTCACCTGTTTCTATTCGGCGTCAGGCTTTTCGACCTGCACGATTGCCGATTTCTGCATCGGAATTCTGCAATTCTTATTATTACCGAACTCTACAATCACGGTATCATCCGTAATATCAATAATGATCCCATAAAAGCCGCTCGTTGTCAGCACGCTGTCCCCGATCTCCAGTGTAGAAAGCAGCGCCGCCATCTTTTTCTGTTCTTTTTTCTGGGGTCTGATCATTAAAAAATAAAAAACCGCAATGATACCCACCATATAAATAACCATCAAGCCGATTCCCATTGAGCCGCCGCCTGCCGCAGCGTCTGTTTCTGTTAATAATACGCCCATGTTGTCCTCCATCCATCAAATCACTGATTTTTTCATCACTATCCATCATACACAAAAACACACGGCACATCAAGTCTTTTATACGAATTTTAGAATTCCGCTGCAAAACCGCTTACGATTCTCCTGCCGCAAATCCGGCAAGCTTCTCTCTCTTATATGCCGCAAAACGCCCCTCATCTAGCGCATCCCGGATCTCCGCCATCATTCTGTTATAAAAAAACAGATTATGCGTCACACACAATCGCATGCCGAGCATTTCTTTCGCTTTGAGCAGATGGCGGATATAGGCACGCGAATAACGTCTGCATGCAGGACAGGTGCAGCCCTCCTCGATCGGGCGCGCGTCCAGCTCATATTTCGCGTTAAAAAGATTGATCTTACCGCGGTCCGTATACAGATGTCCGTGCCTGCCATTGCGCGACGGGTATACGCAGTCGAAAAAGTCCACGCCGCGCTCCACTGCCTCCAAAATATTAGCGGGCGTACCAACCCCCATCAGATAGGTCGGCTTGTCCTTGGGCAGGATCGGCGTCACCTGCTCAATGATACGGTACATTTCCTCATGGGTCTCTCCAACCGCAAGTCCGCCGATGGCATAGCCGTCCAGATCCAGTTCGCAGATCTGCTTGGCATGCGTCGTCCGGATGTCATCATATACGGCGCCCTGATTGATGCCGAACAAAAGCTGTTCCCGATTGATTGTATCCTCAAGCCCGTTTAAGCGCTGCATTTCCTTTTTGCACCGAAGCAGCCATCTCGTCGTCCGTTCCACGGACGCCTGCACATAACCACGGTCCGCCTTGCTCGGCGCACACTCGTCAAACGCCATCGCGATCGTGGATGCCAGATTGGACTGAATCTGCATGCTTTCCTCCGGTCCCATAAAAATTTTTCTGCCGTCTATATGGGATTGGAAATACACGCCCTCTTCTTTAATTTTCCGTAATCCTGCAAGGGAAAACACTTGGAACCCACCGGAATCCGTCAGAATGGGTCTGTTCCACGACATAAATTTATGTAAACCGCCAAACTGCTTGATCAGCGTATCGCCCGTCCGCACATGAAGATGATAGGTATTGGAAAGCTCGATCTGCGTTCCGATTTCCTCGAGATCAGCCGTGGATACTGCGCCCTTGATTGCTCCGACGGTTCCTACATTCATAAAAACAGGAGTCTGCACCGTGCCGTGCACTGTTTCAAAACAGGCACGTTTCGCCGCCCCCTCCTGCTTGATCACGGTATATTTCAAAGCTGTGCCATCCTTTCCTGCAAAAAGTATACTGTTATGATCAAACAGCATACCGCAAAATTCTCTACCTCTGGAAGAATCCGCATAAGCGGATTCTTCGAAAGAACGCAAAAGAATGTTTCACATTCTTTGCGTTCTTTTTTATTCCTGTCTTTGCCCGTTCACATACCGCTCCCAAAATTCCTCGAGTGTGATGCCCTCGCTCATGATGATCTTCGCTGCCTCTCTGCCGACATAGCGGAAATGCCACGGTTCATAGCCAATACTTGTGATATACTCTTTTCCTTTGGGATAACGGAGAATAAAGCCGTAGTCGCTGCAATTTTCCGCAAGCCACCTGCCCGCCGCAGTCTCCCCATAGGCAGCGTCCAAGGTCATATGACTTGCCGTATAAATATCAAGCGATAAACCAACCTGATGCTCACTGTAGCCCGGCACCGTCGTTTCCTGTGATGCCAGCTTAAAGGAATCCATATAATTGAGTCCTTTGTTCATATACGCTCTGACATGCTTCTCAAAGATGGATTCCTGGCTTGCATCCGTACGGTACGGAGAGCAAATGATCAGGTTCACGTTGTCGTTTTTTGCCGCCTGAAGCATCAAAAGCAAATCTTCCAAAATCCGCTCATCACACTGCATCTTTCCGGTGATCGTCGTCAAGGAAAAATCATAATCATTCGGTATTGGGTGCTGCTTATTGATCAAAACAAGCCGCCAGTCATCCGCCGTAAAGATCATGCTTTCCTCATCCTGCTGAAACGTCTCCTGCGTTTCCTCCTCCGCCCTGCTCGTCAAATACTCCTCATGTTCCAAAAGAATCTCATCAAGGGAATAGGTTTCTACCTCATTCACGTCATAGGTCTCGTAGCCGTTTAATCCGTCATCAACAATCTCTTCATCCTCAAGCAGAATCTCATTCAATTCTCCGGTCTGCAGCAATTCTTCTAAATCTGACTCAAAAACAAGCTCCGGCTTCCGCTCCATATCAATGTCAAGCAGCACCGGAAGCGCAAAACTCGAGCTTAACAAAAAAATAACAGCAACAAAAGCCACGCCGATAACGCGCGGTATCAGATTCACTAAAAAGCGTCCGAAATGACACACGCCTAAAAAAACAAATATGACGCACAGCATCGGGTAACGCAGCCATTTTCTTTTTTTGGAAACTTTGATCAGTTTCGTAAGTACTCTGTCTTTCATATTCTATCCAATCGTAGGTTTACATTATAGTACAATGTTACTATATCATACTTTAGAACAAAATCAAACGAAAAATAATAAACTTATTTGGGAAAAACTTGTATTTTCGGTTTTGCGCAGATATAATAGAAAAAAATCCTAAAGGAGGTACGGTTATGACGGCAGGCTCTACATTCGGTAATCTTTTTCGTGTCACGACATGGGGGGAATCCCATGGAGAGGCGCTCGGCGTCGTGATCGATGGCTGCCCCGCAGGACTTTCTCTTAATGCCTCGGACATTCAGATCTATTTAGACCGCAGGAAACCGGGGCAGTCGCGCTATACAACACCGCGAAAGGAATCCGACAAAGTGCAGATTCTCTCGGGCATCTTTGAAGGACATACAACGGGCACTCCGATTTCCCTAATCGTTTTTAACACTTCGCAGCGCTCCGCCGATTACAGTGAGATTGCTTCCTATTATCGTCCCGGGCATGCGGATTATACCTTTGACCAAAAATATGGCTTCCGCGATTATCGCGGCGGCGGGCGCTCCTCGGGGCGCGAGACGATCGGCAGGGTTGCCGCCGGCGCAGTTGCCTGCAAAATCCTTGCCGAGCTTGGTGTAACTATTATGGCTTATACGTATTCAATCGGACCGATTACGATCGATGAATCCCGTTTTTGTAAGGATGCAATCCTCTCGACTCCGACCGCCATGCCCGATACCGAAGCAAGCTCACGCGCAGAGCAATACCTTTCGTCGTGCATGGAAGAACACGATTCCTCCGGCGGCTCGATCAAATGCAGGATCAGTGGACTTCCTGCCGGCATCGGCGATCCGGTATTCGGCAAACTCGACGCTGTTCTCTCGGAGGCTCTCATGTCCATCGGTGCAGTGAAAGCGGTTGAAATCGGCGATGGTATCCGCGTCTCCAACGCAAAGGGCTCTGGAAACAATGACGAATTTCTCTCTACTGAACACGGCATTCAAAAAGCAAGCAATCATGCAGGCGGCATTCTCGGCGGCATCAGCGACGGTTCGGATGTACTTCTCACCGTCCATGTAAAGCCGACGCCTTCTATTTTTAAGGAGCAGCATACCGTTCGTCAGGATGGCACTCCCCTCTGCGTCTCGATCAAAGGACGGCACGATCCGATTATTGTACCGCGCGCCGTCGTGGTCGTGGAGTCAATGTGTGCGCTCTCCGTACTGGATCTCATGCTCGCCAATCTCTCCGCAAAGATGGATTACCTGCATCTGATCTATCAATAAAAAAGATTTTCCTGCGGAAGCTCTTCCGGTGCTGAGAAATCTTATCAATTACGCAAAAAGAGTTCTGCTGACACAGAACTCTTTTTTATGTAAGAACTATCATATGCGCGAGTCTGCATTCTTCTGCAAGCCTCGCAAAAAACGTATAAGAATGCCTTGCATTCTTTGCGTTCTCTTTTATGAATTGCTTAATGTCTTTAATTCCTCCAGCATCTTCGGAAGCTCGGACTCCATATTCTCATCCGAGAACTGGCAGGTACCTACTTTCCGGTGACCACCGCCGTTATATTTCAGCATCAGGCTGCCGACATCCACATTGGAGGTCTTATTCAATATACTGTATCCGACCGCAGCACTGCATCCCTTTCCGCCTCTGCCGCTGACAATCCATGCAGAGATATTCTGCTCGGGATACATGCTGTAAATCAAAAAGCGGTTTCCGGAATAGATCGGGTCAACACCACGCAGATCGGATATGATCAGATTGCCCTCCACGACCGTGTGCGCCAGCACCATCTCCTTAAACTTTGCTGTCTGCTCAAGATATGTATCAATCCGTTCCTGCACGTCCGGCATCGCAAGTATCTCATCCGTTGACATGGTACGGCATGCATCAATCAGTTTTTCCATCAGCTGATAGTTAGAAATCGTAAAATTGCGCCATCTGCCGAGTCCGGTTCTCGGATCCATTAAAAATCCAACCAAGATCCAGCCCTTGGGATTCTGAATCTCATCGATTGTCAGATCGCCGGAATCCACCTTATCCACAGCCACCATCATATCGTCAAACTGCGGAAAGCGCTCCCTTCCTCCATAATATTCATAAATGATACGCGCACAGGAAGGTGTGATCCGGCTCTCCCCTTTGTACTTTCCTTTTAACTGAAGGCGTTCATGTTCGCTGGAATGATGATCGAACCAAAGTCCGCAGCCCTCTACATAAGGTACGTTTGCCAGACAGTCGTCCTCCGTCACTTCCACTAAGCCGTCCTGCAAATCCTTCGGATGCGCAAATTTCCAATTGTCAATAATGCCGGCTTCTTTTAACAGCGCGCCGCACGCAAGTCCATCGAAATCAGATCTTGTAATCAGTCTCACGGGTATTCTCCTATTCTTTGTTCTTTGTTAGAAATTCAGACAAAAAAAGCACAGACTTTTTTCACTATTCTTATTATAGCTTTCATAGATTTTTTTTTCAACTGTTTTGTCTCATATCCTTCATAAAAACGGACAAACTAATGTCGAATCGGTAAAAACAACTACTGGAAAGGCATGGTGAAGCAAAATGGAAAATCAGGATACCGTTTATCTCTTAAAAGAATGTGATTCCGGATCAAAAATGGCCGTATCTGTCATTGATCAGGTAATGGACAAAGTGAGCAATACCGATCTGAAAAAATTATTGAAAGAAAGCCGATCGCATCACGAAAAGCTGGGGAATGATCTGCACAGTCTGCTCATCCAACATCACAGCGCAGAAAAAGACCCGAATCCGATGGCAAAAAGCATGGCAAGCCTCAAAACAAGCGTGAAAATGGGACTTGATGGCAGTGATCGGACGATCGCTGATCTGATCACAGACGGCTGCAATATGGGAGTCAAATCCCTGCATAAATATCTGCATCAATATAAAGCGGCCGATCATTCTGCAAAGGATGTGTGCCACCGGCTGATCGATATAGAAGAAAAGCTTAGTACAAAGCTTCAGGATTATCTTTGAAAAAACACCCACAGACCATCTATTCCGGTCCGTGGGTGTTTTTTGTACTTCATGTCAACGGAACATTCGCAAAACGCACTTTCCATCGCATCATTTAAGCAGTTCTTAAAGTTTCTCCAATTCAACAATCACTCTCTCATATTCCGCCATAACCTCAAGATGGCACTGTTCCACTCCTTCTCCCGCAGTACCGCCGCGCAGAAGCTCTACTTCTTTGCAAACCAATTCAAACAGATTTGCAATCGATAGATTCCCGCACACGCCTTTTAATGCATGCGCCGCCTCAAATGCATCCTTATAGTTTTGCTCGCTCATTGCTTTTTTGAGTGATTGATAGCTGGAATCATTGGCGAACTTTTTCAGGAAGCGCACCAACAGCTCCTCATTCCCCATGAAGCGTTCCAACGCCTCATCCACATTAACACCCGCTCTTAACAGAGCGTCTTTTCTGCTATCTTCCATTCTGTCTTTACCTTCCTATTGTAACCGCCCTACGGTGATCAATATTTGCCGAACTCTCCACTCAGTGAAATGATCTGCTCATTCGGATTTGCTACACTGAATGTGGAACTGGTCTCCGCCGGTACACCAAAGTTGCTCTGTTTGCTTGAAGTATTCAGTTTGTAATTTGCCATCATGCTTCTGAGCATTGCAGCCTGATTAGAAAGCTCCTCGCTTGCAGCCGCACACTGCTGACTCGTAGCAGAGTTTGTCTGTACAACCTGAGAAACCTGACCGATCGCCTGATCTACCTGAGATACTGCCGTTGCCTGATCATTGGATGCTGTTGCAATCGTGCTGATCAGGTTAACAACCTTCTCGATGGAAACAACGATCTCATCCAAAGCCTGTGCCGTTCCCTCTGCAATCTTGGTACCGTTATTTACCTTATGGATGGAATCCTCGATCATGCTTGCTGTTTCACCTGCCGCAGATGCGGATTTTGCCGCAAGACTTCTGACTTCCTCCGCTACGACTGCGAATCCCTTGCCGTGTACGCCTGCACGCGCTGCCTCAACCGCTGCGTTCAATGCAAGAATATTGGTCTGGAATGCAATATCATCAATCGTCTTGATAACCTTAGAAATCGTCTCGGAGGACTCATTAATATCATTCATTGCGCTGATCATGGATTTCATCTGGTCATTTCCGGAAATTGCCATTGCTCTAACGCTGTGTGCCAGCTCATCCGCCTGAGAAGCCTGAGATGCATTCTGCTTGGTACGCTCTGCGATCTCATCCATGGAAGCAGTTACCTGCTGTAATGCGCTTGCCTGCTCCGTCGCGCCCTGTGCCAAAGACTGGCTCGCACTCGCTACCTGCTCGGAGCCAACCGTTACCTGCATAGTGGACTCCTTGATATTGCCAAGAATCTCATTGTTATCCTTTACCAGACGATATAACGCTGTTCCCAGCAGATCTTTATCGCCTCTCGGATTGACTTGAATAGTCAAATCACCCTTCGCAACCATATCTGCAATCTGTGCCTGCGTCTTCGTCTCCTTAACCATCTCAGCAAACTGATCCATTAACGCGCCAAGATCGTCATTATTGACTTTCGCGCAGTCTACATCAACATCGCCCTTCGCAAGCTTACTTGCCGCCTCAACCAATTTCTTAACCGGAATCGTGATATTCTTGATTAGCGCAGTTGCATAGAGTATTGCAATGATTACCGCAACAGCCGCCGCTCCGATCAAAATCCATTCCATGATCACAAGCGTCGATGCCGTTCTGCTTTCGCTTTCCTCGGACGCATCATGAAGCAGTCCGGTCAGTTGTTCTAATTCCGTCCTAGCCGCAGATGCGAGCGGACCTCCGTTCGACATCAGATCCTCTGCCGCCTGTTCATGCTTTCCGCTCTCTACCAGGGAAATCTCATTGCTCATGTTTGCTATCCAGCTCTCAAGGGCATCCTCAACATCCTGATACTCCGACTGGATTTCTTTGGAGAATACATTCATCACGCTCTCAAACTTGTCTAAATTGGCGCGCATATCTGTATAATATGCAGAAATCTCATTCTCCTGCTCCTTCATCTTATTTGCATCATCGTAGTACATGAATATAATATTGCGGATGCGAACCTGAATCAGGCTGAAATCCGTGAATGCATCACTCAGATAAACCTGCCCCATGCCGTAATTGTCGTATCTTTTCTGGTTCTCACTGCTCACAGTTCTTGCAGCAAACAGACCGATAAACGTAGAGGCTAATAGAAACAGCAGCATAACTACGCCAAATGCCGTTATCTTCGCTCTTACACTCATATCATTGATTGAAAATCTCTTCTTCATGGTAACCTCTCCTTTTTATGATTATTCTTCCTCATCCTGTATTTCTTCAATTGCTTGGATATCCTCTTCCTTAATCAGTTTTTCGGGATCAAGAAGGAGCTTCACCGTATCGCCCGTCCGTGCCAAGCCGTAAACATATTTGTTCTGCTCGTTTTCCCGTTTGCCGAGTGCAGGCGGCGGTACGATGTCTTCATCCTGTATAGTGTCAACTCCTGCAATTCTTTCTACGATCAAACCGATGACCGTTGATTTTACAGTGATGACGATGATACAGGTTCTGTCCGTATATTCAACCGGTTCCATCTTGAATCTTACACGGACATCAATAACGGGAATAATCTTTCCTCGGAGATTGATCAGACCTTTGATGTAATCTTCTACCTCCGGAACTTTGGTGATCGCCTGCATCGGGATGATCTCGTTTACAAAGCTGATGCTGATGCCAAAAAACTCTTTTCCCGTTTGGAACGTCATGAATTTGCCTTTTTCGGCATCTTCCGCAAGCAGTTCCTCTTCTTTTTGTTCTTCTGCCATTCGCTAGCTCCTTTCCTCATCTTCTATCAGACCCGCAATATCGAGAATGAGTGCGATGCTGCCATCGCCAAGCTGCGTACAGCCGGACAGTCCTTTGACCTTCTTTATATAGGGAGGGATCGGTTTTACAACGATTTCCTGCTCCTGTACCAGACTGTCGATCAGTATACAGATCTGTTTTCCCTCATGCTCCAAGATGACAACAATACCGTTCTCTATGTCTTCCTGTGAGTCTTCTATCTGATATTTTTTGTTCAGGCGGATGAAAGGATAATAGGTACCTCTCAAAATGATATATTCCTCGCCGCTCGGCTCTGTCACAATGGCATCCTGGCTCAGTCTTACGAATTGTTTTACGGAAGACGTCGCAATTACAAAAGAAGAATTTCCTACCTTTACTACGATTCCGTTTACGATCGCCAGCGTCAGCGGGATGATCAAAGTCATCTCCGATCCCAATCCCTCTTC
>CAMWSU010000019.1 GCA_947176965.1 uncultured Lachnospiraceae bacterium
ACCGAATAAGCATTTGTTACCTATCAACCCCTAATAATCAGGAATTATCCTCCATTCACCTCCATCAAATTCCTCGGATGCTTGTGCACCAAGATATCCTTCTGCTTTGCATTAGACACATGCGTATAAATCTCCGTCGTGCTGATAGAGCTGTGCCCAAGCATCCTTTGGATATACCGAATATCGACATCCTGCTCCAATAAAAGCGTGGCAAAAGAATGCCGGAACATATGCGGCGTGATGTGTTGCGTGATACCCGCAAGCTCCGCATAATGATTGATCATAAAACGGACTGACTGATCGGATAGCTTATGCTGTAACCGATTCACAAAAAAATAACCGCAAACCTCTATATCCTCCCTAAATGTCTCCCGATACTGCACCAACGCAGAAATTACCTCCCAATTGCCAAGCTGTATTATCCGCTCTTTTGCGCCTTTTCCGTATATCAGGATATTGTTGCTCTCAAGGTCTATATCCGAGGGTTTTAACGAACACAACTCCGATATTCGCATTCCGGTTGCAAACAATAACTCCATCACGGCAATATCCCTGATGCAGCATCGTCGCTGATATTCCGATTTTGCCTGTTCTTTCTGTGTGTAAATGGCAGAGAGAAATGCCTGTATCGAATGAAACGGAATGGTCTTTGGCAAGAGCTTCGCTTCCCGAAAGCGGATGTCCAGCTTCGCAAACGGATTTTCATGCAATACTTCTTTATATTCCATGTAATGAAAAAAGGCTTTTAAGCTTGCGATCTTCCGCTTGACCGTTTTCGGTTTATACCGTTTGTGCAGACAGGTGATAAAATTATCCACTACATTTTTGGAAAAACAATCAAATGCCCCGGCACAAAAATCCTCATACTGCTTTAAGTCAATACGATAAGCCTTCAATGTCTTGGCATCCAGCCGCTTCCGATACTGACAATATTCCAAATATTCCCTCATGCAACAATGTAACGTACTCATAAACAGACACGCTCCTCTTTTGTTTTTTAATCATTATGCAATTGCGCACATTGGTTGTCCATGAAATTTCTTTTTTCTTTTGCGTTATTGAATTTCAGTTCTGTAGATTTCACTGATTAACTCTTGAATCCCGAAACTGATAATGATAAAATCAGAACATCGGAACGGAGTTGGGACTATTCGAAACCATTAGCCGTTAAATTGCTGGAGCTATTAAAACTATATCGAAAACTATAACCTGAATAAAAGAATATTCATAACAGGCAACTACCCGTTTACCCGACAGCTGCCCAAATCGTATAAAAAGGGCACTTCTCCAAAATGAGAGAACATTTTACTGTTTCCCCTGTGTGCAAAACCACGTTTAACAGAGGCTTATCATGGAACTGAATATTCATTCACCTGCATATTTTTCCGAACATTATGGCGTCGATGATGACGTTTATCGGTATTGCCAAAAATTGTATACTTTTTTTCTTGACAAACAATACAGTGATTCTTTATCTACCATTGGACTTATGCCGGCGGCCGCACCGGAAGAATTATACGCCGCCGGGCAATGGAAAGAATCTGTTCGTTTCATCGACCATGCCACCTGCGCGATCATCCATATCCGGCTTGATTTTGACCGCTATTATCATGCTGACAGCACGGAGAAAATTGATTTAATGAGGGATGCGATATTAAAAGCCGTGAAAAAAATCAGTTCAAAAAGTAAGTTTGATCTCGAAAGATTTGAAAAGGATTTGCGAAGCGCAATCGCTTATTCAACAACGAACGAAAAGGAACCAACGCTATGGAATCTCAGAAAGAACAAGCATGGCAGCATGAAGTAACCGGTGTCGATGGAGATACCAACCTATTTGGCGTCAATATCTTTAAGTACAAATGGAAACCAACTCATGAATCCGTAACGGTTCATGACCCCTTATATAGTCAGGAATACAAGTTTCCTATTTATACCGTTCAGATTCATGGCGAGCAGCATACCTTTGCCGCCGGAGAATTCAGCAATTGTGTATGGGGCTTTTACATTCCAAAATATTAAACAGGAACCAATTCCCGGAAAGGATAAACACAGTATGGAATACAAAGAAAACACCTTATCTTATGAAGACTACGCGAAACTGCGCGAAAGTGTCGGATGGCTCAACTTTTCAAAGGAGCAATCAGAAAATGCGATCCGAAACAGCCTGTATATCGCAACCGCGGTTGAAAATAATGAGACGATCGCCATGGGCAGATTGATTGGTGACGGACAATATGATCTGATCGCGGATGTCATCGTGCGCCCCGATTTTCAAAAGCAAAAAATCGGTACCACGATTCTGAATATGCTGTTGGCCTATGTATCTGATCACACGCCCGCAGGCGGCAGATCAAGTATTCAGCTCATTGCGGAGCCGGGAAAGGAACCGTTTTACGAATCTCTTGGTTTCAAAAAAATACCACACGAATATTGCGGCTGCGGTATGAGAAAAATCATTCGAAAAGAATGACAACAAATAGAGGGAATCAAAAAGGCAAATGCCATTGAAATCGTTTTGCTATAAAAAAGGAGATCTAACAGTGAAAAATCGGAAGAGAATCGCCGCCCTGTTGCTGGCAGTAATCATGGTATTGGGGCTGACCGCCTGTGACGGCAGCACTTCGAGCAAAAATTCAGAAAAATCTCTGTATGAGTATGGAATGGACATGATCGAGTCGATGCGCCAAATTGCTGACAGCGAAGCGACACTCGCTATGCTCCTGCTCAGTATCAATGGTCCTGAGCCTGATGTAAATTTTAAGAGTGATTTAGTGAATATGATGGCAATGGAGCCGATTAGTTCCTTGGCACATATGTACCCATCAAATTTGGAGCGTGTATACCAGATTGAAATTTCTTCCGAGGCATACTGGAATCATCTTTTATCACAGTTGGATGAGATCGGTATCGATGCAGATCAAACTTTATCAGAAATGGTGGAAAAGTACCAGAAATCCGCCACTTCCATATTGAGCAATATAGGTATATCACTGCTGTACAATTCTTTGGTGCATGGTTATGGATATAGTGCATCTTATTATTCAATGTTTCAAACTGCTTTTTACTCTTCCACTCCAAGAACTCTTGTTAATGACAAGTTGGAGAAAGATACCGTGTATCTGTACATATTTGATGATATCGCAGTAATGGTAATGTTTTCTAAAGTTACTGAAGAAACTGTAAACGCTTCAGCGCTGCCAATGCTCACAGATGAAATCATTGACGGTTCACGCTCGGAAATCAAACAGCTGTTGATGGACCAGATTGGGGAAAACTACATTGACATCGATGTAAAGGATATTACGCCGTAGTGTGCTGAAATTTGGCGGAAGGAAAATATTTGTATTTTTATTTTCTTTTTGTGGCAAAAAAGCTCTTGACTTCAACGTAACGTGATACGGTATTCTTTTTTTATCCTATAGGAAATTGTATACGCGCGGGATTCTGCCAGAAAGCGCAAAATCCCCCGAAGAATATCAAGGAGTTGATTCCCATGCGGACCACAAGCCAAGTTGCGAAATTAACCAACGTCAGTGTACGCACATTGCAGTATTATGACGAAATCGGACTGCTCAAGCCAAGTGAAACAACGCCGTCCGGTTACCGCCTTTACGATGACGAAGCGCTGCAGACATTACAACAGATTCTTTTTTTCAAAGAATTGGACTTCAAGCTGAAGGACATCCGGGACATATTGCAAAAGCCCGATTTTGACAGAATTACCGCTTTCAAAAAGCAAAAAGAACTGCTCCTGTTAAAGCGCAACCGCATAGACCGATTGATACAGCTCCTTGACCGTTTAGAGAAGGGAGAAAACTGTATGAGTTTCAAGGAATTTGATTTATCCGATTACATTCACGCGCTGGAGGAGTTCAAGAACCGCAATACCAATGAAGTGATCAAATACTGGGGCAGTGTAGAGAATTATGATCTGTTTATTCAAAAAATTAAGGACGACGAACCGAACGTCGCAAAGCTTGCCATCAAACAATTCGGCAGCGTGGAAGCGTATACCGCGGCGATGAAAGAAAATCTCGCTCATTTTTCAGAAATCATGGAAAAACAGTTTTCCGAAATCCCTGAAGAAATGAGGCAAAATGATCTTTTTGCGAAATTGGCCGCCAATAAAGAAAAGGATGTTTCCTCAGATGAAGTGCAGCAAATCGTTCAGGAGATCATCGCCCGCGCACAGGGAAACGGCCCATCCGAATTAGTCGAAAGTCAGGACAATTATTGCCATACGATCATTGATGTCTATTCCAACGATTATCCGAAAGCCGTTTTTGACACCAAAAACGGCGCCGGTTCTGCGGAATATGTTGCAGAAGCGTTTCGCTGCTATTTACGGCATAACAATTTCTAACCCAAATAATCTTCAAATCGCGTCAAGGGACATTATGAATCCTCATAATGTCCCTTGCATGATGCTATAATTATCGCTCCATCTTTTTCTCTATAAACGATTCGATTTACTTCATCAATACGCCTGCTCCACCACCCACTCAAATTATTTTTTAATGGTTCCGGCTTACCAATCCCTTCGTAGCAGCTCCTTTGTATCTCTTTGATGAGA
The DNA here is from genome assembly GCA_947176965.1 of uncultured Lachnospiraceae bacterium. GTDB lineage: Bacteria > Bacillota > Clostridia > Lachnospirales > Lachnospiraceae > DLAJ01. The sequence continues at coordinate 4,574 of CAMWSU010000019.1, forward strand.
GTATTTATCCTTTTTAATGTTTTCTTATCCTGTATCTACCACTCTAAGTACTCTTCCCAAGCACGCTCCTCCCAAAGTATCTTCATTCGTTAATCCTCGATCAGTCTATGCTCAGCAAGAACCGACTTTCCTGATTCAATATCGTCTATTACCTTTTTCAAATATGTCATATTACTCTCAGAATAAAACGGATCTAACGATACTTCAAACGGAATTCTTTTTTCTCTTGTCATTTTTTTTGCAAAAATAGTAAATGCGGTCGTCATGCTTAATCCTAAGTCTTTGCAGATTTCTTCCATATTCTTCTTTAATTCTTCATCCATCCGAAAATTAATCATTGCCTGTGCCATAATCACCGCTCCTTCTTTTTCCCTTCCACTCTATCATTTATTCTCACATTTGTAAAGCATTTGCTTGACTTTCGCTTTACAATATTGTTCTGAATTTCCCCCTGCTCCACAACCACATCGGCGTGTGAATATCAATCGGGACATATTCCATATCGCACAGCAGCTCATTCCACCTATCTGCAACGATTTGCTGAGCATCTGCTCTTTTTGCCTCTTCCGCAGTGATCACACCCAGCTTCTCACTTGCCTGAAGGACATGTGTATCCGGTGCCACCGTAATATTTTTGCGATCTGCAAACTTCGCGTCGGTATACTGCTCCATCACATACAGCCAGTAATTGCATATTTTACTGCCGCCCAAATAGGGAAATGCTTTTTTATTCCTGCATATGAATTCCTTTATGGCAGATACTTTATAATTCATTGCCGAAAAAAAGTTCCGGACATCCCCGTCGTATTTGTCGTGAAACGTAGCGCAGAGCGTTTTCCAAATGACCGGCTGCTTATTCGGCTGCAATGCGACCTTATATTGAACCAGCACATCTTTCAAATCGGCTTCCGGCATCCGCAATACCTGTCCGCAGTCAAAAATCTCCGGCACATCCTTGTATAACCGGTTCGCGCACTCCCATAAAACATACGAATTTCTTTGATAATTCAGCGCCATTGGCAGCGTAAAATACAAATAATTTTCTTTCGAAGCTCTATCCAGACCGGGATTCTCATGTTCCGGCATTTTGATGACCCATGCCCCTTTCTCAGCCTGTGAATTTATGCTGTCAGGCACAAATTCGCGGTTGAAAGAATGCAATTCTTCCAACCTTTCGCCGCCGAGCAGTCCGTCCCGATATGCCGCCATCAGCTTATGCACTTTTGATAGGATAAGATCTTTGTTGTCCAAATGGGGGTTCCTCTTTTCTATATCATCAACAGTAAACGCCAGACAAATGTTTTGATTTGCATTATTTTTGGTTGAGCCGTCATTATAGACTGTCAGCATCGTTTCCTCGCCGATCAGCGTTTGATGTACTTCGTCCTAGCTCTGATTATCAATGTCAAGCAACTGCTTATAGAAATTTGCAAGTCTTACTACATCATTTGTCAATAGACTGACTTCTCCCATTTTCATAAATTCCTCCGCGTTTTCATGATGCAATTAATTTTATTTTTAACTTTCCAAAATTTCATCTTCCATATTTCTTATGCAATCTCACTACAAAATCTCACCTTCAATAATGATATATTGCTCATTCATCACAAGGGTATATCCCCTTATATAAAATTAAAGAAAGTGACATCTGCACTAGTGCCTCATGTTCTAAAAATAGTCCTTTTTTATAATATCTAAACAATGTATATCCTCCACTTACTTAATAAACAAATCATTTTTAGAGTAAAAAATCTTTAATTGAGCCATATCGGAAATAAAATCATTGTAAACATTATAGTCTGGATAAATCATATCTCTAACTATCTCTTTAAGGGCTAACACGATTGAAAAGATCATAATGATTATGATAATCGCAAACACGGCCAATGCAAAAATTTCATTATTCGTAAAATTATCACTTAGCTTTTGAACTGTATATGCAACTATGGGTATTATTATGGCACTTAAAGTTTTTACCGGAGTTTTTAGTGTCGCCAAATAATCATTTTGAATTTGAGCACGACGTGCCTCCTGCATTAGCAAATCAATAGTATCCGTATCGTTAATATCAATATTATACTTCTCTAATATCGATATAACCATGCTCATTCTTTTTTGAGAATAGGGTACATAATGCTCCTTAAGCATAATCTCCAAATTATTTTTCTTTGAATCTATTCTTCGAAAAACAACAAGCAAAACAAGCCCTATTGTGATAACTGTAAATGCTATAACATGCAGTTTGAACATGAATAATATTACTATTATCATGACAAACGTGAAGGTAACTATTGCGGCTATCTTTCTATATAACGGAAGTTTGACAAAAGGAATCATACTTCTTATTCCTTTTAATCCTGCTTTATAAGAAATAAACAAATCACAGAATCTCACACAAGCTCTCTCCTATTATTCATAATATATTGCGATCGGATGAACAATATTTAATTTTGATTGATCTGCAAAAAATGACAGCATAATTTCGTTAAAAACATTTCCAATCTGGGCAAATATAGGCGTTTCATTATCGGACGGCTTATTACTAATTGTATTTGTTATGTATCCTAGCACATTGACCTTTCCACCATATTTGAACGAAGTCATATCTATACTATCTCTCATATATTTATCATTCAAAACAACCATATTATTAGCTATGCAAAGAGTTCTTCTATACGGAATAATGGCAATAAGTATATCAATCGTATCTTTAATATTATTATAACTGCTTTTTATTTCGTTACATACATTTTTGCGCAGCTCTTGGAAATGCCGTTTAATCTCATTCACATTTGCTCCTTTAATTAAAAGAGCCGCATCTTGCTGAAGTTTCAAATTCGAGACTTGCTTTTCTTCCTCGGATTTTATAAGAAACTCTATTAATTTTTTATCATCAAACAATTTTTGGTAATAATCTAAATCCATAATATAAAAAGAATCTTGAATCTTAATAAAATCACCAATTTCTTGTCGTAATAAAAGCCCTTTACTTGTTAGGTAATTCATTAACTGATCAAAAGCATTGTCATGCAAAAGTTTTGTTTGCACGTCACTAATTAGATTGGAATTAGTAGTGTCTCTCAAATGCCGATAGGTAAAATCTATTTTCCCTTCTAGTCCTTTGCCAAACACTGTTAGATCTGCATTGCCTCCTATACCAGCCGCCTGTTCTGACTGCTTGTTTACAGAATGTGCGGATTGTGTTTCGGTTTCTTGTGTTTGAACTAATCCGTCATAAATCTGCGCAATATATGAGTTTAGGGTATCCGTATCCAAATATATAAATCTTCTCATGCAATCTTTATCCTTTCAATTTTTGATTTCATTTGCTCTATATCGGTCTCTTCTTTTCACTGTCGAATCGTTTAATTACGCTTTTCATGATTCCCAATTTATTCTCGTTGACTTTTAATACCGATTCCGATAATTTAATTAAGGTAACTATTCATATTCAGTTTTACATACACTTGTTTTTTATCTGCTTGCCGAACAATTTGGAGGTTATCCTTAACATCTCAATATAGTCCCCTATCTTTCTATCGAATACATTCTCCTAAAATATCTACTAACATCTCCTTACAGCAACTTCCGTGATACTTCAGTTTTCTCCCCGATAAAACGTCTCACTTACATTTTTATGTACTTATTACTTCATCAAATATTCTATTTCCTGTTAGTTTCATTCTGATAATATTTTCTTACATTATATCATATTAATTTTAGATATTCTACAAAAATAGTACGGGTTGTTTCCAAATTAGCTGCAGTGCTCATACTATTTACCTTGCTCTATATGCTTCGACTACCCTTCCTTTTAACTAACTTTAATCCGTTCTCTGAAGTCTCTTAATTACCGATTCATAAATTATATTATTTATACTTCATACTCCTTCACAAACCGCTGCAGCCGCTCCACAAATCTTCCTATATGCAAGCCGTCTACAAACGAATGATGCGCCTGCACGGAAACGGGCATGATGAGCCTGCCGTCTCTTTCCACATACTTCCCCCAGTCAAACAAGGGTGTGGCGTTATCTTTTTTTCCCGCGTTCGTGTGTGAAATATGCGTATACGTTACCCATGGCATGGGCGAACACTGGAACACATCATTTCCCAATGGTCCCGTAAAATATTCAGTCTGCTCCCTTGCTACTTTCGTCGCCATCTCCACATATTCCTGCATGGTTTCCAACATCGGAACATTGACTACCTTAAATAACTCTGTGTCCCGATCTAAATAAGTAAATGCCGTATCGATCTTGTCAAACAATACAACCTGACCGTCCACAAAACGATACCTAAATTCCTCTATTTCATTTGCACAGCTGCACACGGCATATACCATGGCGATTGTAAAAGAATAACCCTGTGCTCTGATCTTCTTGTAAAAATCAGTAATATCCAGTTCAAAGGTTACGCAAAATGCCGGTTCGACACTGTTTCGAAATACCATGCAGTGCATTGCCCTTTTCCATGTTTTTTCATCAATGATCCGATATGAATTTGCCATGCGAATCTTTCCTCCCTCACGATAAATATTGCTGTCATTTACTTCTTATCTTTCTACGCTCAATCGGAACGAGCCGTCACCCGCACCGGATAACGGCTCATTAACTTATTTTTTTGCAACGATCAAATAACGATGAATGGTTCCTTCCACTTTTCCGTCTTTTTCAATCATCTCGTGCATTTTCAACAGCCGCTCAAAACACCGGCCCACCGAAAAATCAGGAAATTCCCATTCAATGATATGCGCAAACCAAACGAATGCGCCTACGTCATAGAACGTGATCGGACGGTGGGCTTCTTCCGCCTGCATAATCTGAAAACCTGCCTCTTCAAACTTCTTCCGCTGCTTTGCAAGATTCAGACCCGGAAATGGCTTTTCAGTTCCTGGCAATACCATTTCTACTAAATCCCTATCATTATCTTCGCCCACCTGTTCTGTGATAAACACACCATTCCGCCGCAGTATCCGAAATATTTCCCTTGCGTCAAAATCACCATGCCGGTTGATCATTAAGTCAAATGCCTCATCGGAAAATGGAATGTTCGCCGGATCATTGCATTCCTTAAAGTTTATCCCCAGCGGAAGTAATGTATCCTTACACAATTCCACATTAGGCGGGTACCCTTCCGTCGCGGATGTTTTGCCATGTGGGTGATGTAAGGATAGCAAAAACTCACCGCCGCCCGTATCATAATCCAGTATATCCAAGTGGCTTTTTAAGTGATCTCTATTCATATAAATCCTCTATTCTTACATAGCCCGCGAATTTGAGCGCAAGCACAAATTCGCCGATTGAAAAATCTATGATTTTTCAATCTACTGCTTTCCTTTCATCATAAAAACCTTGTTTCCATCGATTGCCCTACATCCTATCACAGTTACTTGACGAATTCAATCCATTTTCCTCGCCTTAATGCAAAATGAAAGCGGCAGCATTTGTGCTTTTTTCGTTTTTGCATCCACGTCCTCTGCGGCGTGCAGGGACTCGTCATCCGTTTCCTCCACCAGCTGTTCAATCGCAAAACCCGCTTTCGCCAGCGCATTGATATAGGTTGACATTTTTCTGTTGCAAAGAATGACCTCACTGTCATGCAGCGGCATTTTGAACCAGGACTCGTCGTAATAGCTTTTTGTCATGACCAGCTTATCATCTTCAAATACGTCCTTCCTCTCGTCGCAAGACCATCCCACGCAATAATTCAATGTATGATGCCAGCTGAAGATGAAAATGCCATCCTTTTTCAGATAAGAGGCGATATGATCAAACGTTCCCTGCAGATCCGTTGTCCATCCAATCCCGTAGACGGAATATACATAGTCAAAGTATTCTTTCGGCACGTCGAGTTCCGCTTCCATTTTGGAGCATATCAGCTTTGCCGAATATCCGCTCTCCTCTAACAGCCTCGCGGCGTTATCAAGCTGCTTCTGCGACAGATCGACGCCCCATAACTCGCCCGCGCCCCTCTCGGCATGATACTTCAAAGAATGCCCGCTGCCGCAGCATATTTCCAACAGCCTCTTGCCTGTAACGTCCCCGAACAGATGCAGATCATCCTCTGTCGGAAACCGAACCCCATACTCGGGGAGCGCAGTTGTCCCAAACCACAGATCGGCATGTTCATTCCAGTACGCCTTATTGCTTTCAATAATCTCATTTTTCTCCATATACTCATTGCTCCCCATAGTTCCACAGCCCTTCGGAACCTACCTAATCTCCTCTTTCTCGTGCACGCCTCATCTTTGTTGCTCTACGCTGCTTCATGGGTATCCATACTTGCCCGCTTTCCTTATCTCCGCAATCCGATTCCCTTCAACACCTCATTGGTCGTCCTTCCGTCATAGTGGTACTTCAATTCCTGTCCGCCAAACGGCAGCGCCGCCCCGCCTCCCAGCTTGATCATTTGATAGTTGATCCGAAGCCTGTCTGCATTTCGAAGGATGGATTCTCTCACGGATGGTTTTGCAATCTTTTCCGCATCCAAAAGAATCTGCTCCAGCGTACCAAACTCATGGAGCAGTGCGGCCGCCGTCTTTGCACCAACCTTTTCCGCACCCTTAATGTTGTCCGCCGTATCGCCCACAAGCGATTTCCAATCCGCATATTGCTCCGGCATAATATCAAATTTCTCCTTGATATACTCCGGCGTACAGATCATTGTTTTTTCGCCGCGATAACGAAGCACAGATACCTTGTCCGTGATAAGCTGAAAAAAATCACTGTCAAACGATGCGATCACGACCTCCTCATTCCTTCCGAATGACAGCGCATAACCGGCGATCAGATCGTCCGCCTCACAATCCATCGTTTCTATGTACCTGATCCCCAGGAAATCCAGCGCTTTATATACATCCGGCAGTTGGGAGAACGGATTTTCTTCCTCACATACCGTGCTATAATCCGGCCTGTTTGCTTTGTAAGCGGAGTCCAGTTCACATCGGGGATTTTCATGCTCGCCGTCAAATATGACCGCCATATGCGTGGGTTCCGCCATGCGGATGATTTTTAACATGGCACCCACAAAGCCGAGCGTTCCCTGAATTGCTTTTCCCTGCTCGTTTACGATTCTTGCCGGCATGCCAAAAAACATTTGAAACAACAGGTTGCTGCCGTCAATGAGTAACAGTCTTTCCAATCGTTTCCCCTTTCAGTTCCTATCTGCCGCTCTGCTGTTATAAATTCTCTTACATTAAATCCTTCTTTTTTTCCGCAAGACCCTTATAGATTCTGTAGCACGCATAACTGAAAAAGCTTCCCAATATACCCGTGCACAGAAACATCACCGCCATGCCGCTTCCTGCGCCTTTCCCGACGAGCAGTTGAAGCGCAGCAACCACACCGTATTCCTTCTCCATAAACGGTTCGAAGACATAGTCGGCCAAAAATCCTCCCAATAAAATGCCAATCGGAACCGTACAGAACTGAATGGCGTTTCTCACCGCAAATACCCGGCCCTGCATTTCCGTCGGCACCGTACGATAAAAAATGACATTCTGGCCCGCATTGATAAACGGAATCGGCAGACTTGCCATCAGTCCCGCAAACGACCACAGGACAACACCGCGCCCCATACCCATCATCAGATCGCCCAATAAAAAAGACAACATGGCAGAAAAATAAATCATCTTCACGCTGTTCTTTGAGAACTTCCCCGCGGCAACCAAAATTCCGCCTGCAATACCGCCCATCCCCATCACCGCATTTACGATCCCGAGCGTCAAAGAATCATTTCCACTCCTTGCCAGAATCATGGGCGACAAAATATTCTCATAGGTAAGTCTTGAGAAAAAATTGAGCAGCGCCATCGTAATGATGATCGTGAAAATCGCCTTCTGACGCATCAGATAGCGAAACCCTTCCGTACATCCTGCGAGTATTGATTGTTTATCGTCTTTTAACCGCTCGTCTTCGGGAATCTGTATCAGCAACAGCAGCACCGCAAATGCGAAAACAAAGCTTGACAGATCAACCACTAATACCATCGTTAATCCGCCAAACGCAAATAGCGAGGCAGAAAGCACCGGTGCCAGCACCATGATCAGATTCCCCGAAAAAGAGTTCATCCCGCTCACCTGTGCAAGCTTCTCCTCCGGCACCATTTTGCCGACCGCCACTGCGGACGCGGGCCCTTGGAACGCGCTCGTCAGCCCGATCACAAAATTGACCATATAGATATGATAGATCCGCAGCCCTCCTGACATGCTTAAAAAGAGTACGGCCACGGAACAGATCGCTGCGATCGAATCCGATACCAGCATGATTCTTTTTTTGCTGTGGCTGTCAACAAATGCTCCTGCTGCCAAGCTCACTAAAATGTAAGGAACATAGTTAAAAAAGGTCATCAAAGAAACCGCCATCGCAGAATGGCTCTGTGAATACGCCCACAAAATCAATGCAAAACCCGTGAGCTGACTTCCAAGCTGCGATACCGCCTGACTTAACCAAAAAACAATATATTTTTTATAATTATGATTCATCGAATTTCTCTCCTTATAGTTATTTTCTCATGTTTCCGATTCCCTATAAGTACAAAATCCGATGCGGGCAATAAATAACCTATTAGTTTTCCCTCTGCACAAGGATTGCCCAACGATCGGACCCTGTACAGAGATTACTGCTTAAATCAATGCGCATATGGCACAGCATTGTGCATCCCTCCTTATCTCTTATCCCACAAGCAAAATTACACACATATTATGTATCTGCGATTCACGATCGCTTCTTATCAAACATTATGAAGCCTGCGCGTCAAAAAAGCAAGGGCAGGGTGACTAATTGATCTGCAAAATCAATCTGTCAGCCCGCCGAGACATTCCTGATATTTGATGTAAAAATTCACCTGATGGTTGAATCGCGTAAAGAAAAACGCCCAAGTCTTTTGAACTTGGGCTGCTATTAATATAATCCATCTCACAAATCTTTAACATTCCGTTCTGATTTTATCTACCCTGATAATCAACAGAGTATTGATACCCTCTTCCCGCCGAAAAAGCAAGAATAATCATTTCTATCGTCTTAGCCGAATACTCGCGGTACTTAAAATAATAAAGCATTGTGCTGACAAAACTATCAACACTGTCTTTCCGATTATTTACAATGGGTATATCATCCGGGTCAGAAAACAGGTAGCTTCTCAGCAAATGTGATACAAATTCCTCGTTTACAAAAGCCAGTTCCGGTGCATCCCCCTGCTGGCTGACCTGTAACGGCTTGTGCCTCAACAACCAAGAGCAGGTATACGCATATATCTTCGTATCATTTACGCGCGGGATTTTAGAAAAATCTTTCAGTCTGTCAATATCCACAAAATAATCAACTAAAACATGATTCAATATATTTTGAGAGATATGTACTTTATCAGTAAGATTTCGCACACTTATATAATCACTTAGCTGATTATGTAGCCATTCAGCTCGCGATCGTATCTTTTCTTCACCAAATTTGTCTACGATATATTGATAGTTTTGTACGTCTTCTCTGGAATCCTCAGCCACAATATCCCTCCTCTGATTCATCAAGGCGCCTATCCATCAAATAGCAACCGCATGAACTTAAGTACATATGGAAGCGTTTTTCGTGGAGCTTTTCCATCCCTCCGGTAAAGTCATCGGAATGGTTCACCGGGCAGTCTTTCTCAATTCTACCGGACTTTATATCGTCTAATAATTTTTGAGCAAATTGACGACTCGCATCTTTTTTTCTACTTTCCATGACTGCTCACCCCCCGCTTTATCTGTATGTTTGATCTGAACGTTTTCAATTCTTTAATAACATCATAAAGCTTTTCCAACGTAATATCAACCTTTTTTATTTGATCTTCATCAGCTTCCCAGCCGTTATTACCAATATCTGTATACGATTGCTTTTCAAAAATCTCTCTCATAGTTTCGCCCATATCATTCGAGATATTCGTCAGCCTGCACAACATTCGCGACATTTCCAATAACGCAGTATGGCTATGGTTATGATCCTGTTTATAGACATAATTGTGATCACAATCACTCCACGCTTCGTCATATATTGTTCTGATCTGCAGCTCCACATAAACGCCTTGATAACTTACGATATAGTGTATGCTTCTGTATCCCATACGATGAAGTTCCATGCTCAAACCGTGTTTGGAGAATTCTTTCGTATCATCCCCTTGTGCATAATAAACTTTTGGAATCTGCGCAATAGCATTTTCTCCACCATTTGGATGCGGTAAAAGCATCTCTTCACTCTCAAAAAGCTCTTTGTCGTATGTAAACTTACTCAAAATCTCTGTGTGAATATCTTCCCAATTTCCCCGATAATTAAGAATAACACGCATACCAATCAGATCTGTGATAATATCTTTATAATTCTCGCCATTAATTTTAGCATAAGCACTGGCAGAATTCTGCAAAGATTTGTAACGCTTCAAAATAACTTTTTCTAATAAGCTGTCGATCTTCTTTACACGGCTGGTCTGTAAATGAACATATTGAAACTCCTCTAACATTTTCAGGAAATTCGCGCGAACCTGCTCCAAATGATCCTTCCATGTCCCCCGATAATCCTCATATATCTTATGACAGATATCTTCAATACGAACCTCATTTCCAAGCGATTCGTCAGCCTCATTCATCGCATCAACAAAATTTGCTAATTTTCTCTGTTCAAGAAATTCTTGCCAATATTGACCCCAGTAACTATTCTGTTCCATGCCTCTTCCTCTGTACAATGAATGTAGTTCCATATTATCAAATCCTTCTACAAATTGCAACAGTTTTTTAATGTTAGTCCCCGCAACTCCCTTCGTATCCAAAAAAGCAGCCGTCCAAGCCATACTTCTATAGCTTAGACGACCGCTTTTGAAATTCATTCTATAAACTCTCCTGCAACTCCGCGTCTGTCTCCAAACGCTTCCCGCGCTTATACCTCGTACACAACATCCTCTAAGGATACGATCGGGAAGTCAACCTTGTCGCTCAGCATCTCCTCAATCTCATCAAAAGCAAAGATCGCGCTGACAACGATCGCGTCAACCGCTTCATAATCGTCCTCGGGATCAATGACATCCAGCTCGGAGTAGGTGCTTGCCGCATTTTTGTCAACTGCGTATTTTACGGTTACGGAAGTACCCTTCAGCTCGTCATACAGACGATTTCCCATCTCTCCCATACCATAGATGGCAATCGTCTTATAACCGTTGTCCGTGAAGTACTTCTCTAAGGATTTACCCTCCTGCTTTAATACAAGCCACTGGTTCAGCATGTTATAATAGCCCTTGAACTTGTCAACCTTCTCTGCCTTCTGTGCCACCTGCTTGTTGCCCAGATAGGAGCTTCCCGCAAATCCTGCAATCGCTCCGATCAATGTGGAAAATACCGCTACGCCGCCTTTTTTCATGTTTTCTTTCCTCCTAATGATGAACGTGATATTTTTGCGTCCTCTCCGGACGCTTCTGACATATCTTACCTATCCTGTATCATATCATACTTTATTTTATTTTGCACTACACTTTATCCCGTTTACACGACTTTATTTTTTCTCGAGAATTTTCTCGTTTTGCCCCTGCGTACTGTTTTCCTTACAACAGCACTTTCCACATGCGCACAAACAAATCTTTGTTGTATTGATACCCTGCAAAGTGCTGCAGATCCCGCTCATTCTCCAAAAGGTTACTGTAAGGGTCAATATAAACCTTTTTCAGGCTGTGATCCTCGACTTTGGATACATGCTCACACATCGCAAGCCACAATACACTTAAATCCTCATCCGTTTCAATTGGCACCTGTTCTCTCCTTATAACGGAATATTCCGGATATTGTCTTTGCACTTCCTCCGCGTCGTCACTGACGATCCGCAGCGAAATTTCCCTATCCGCCTTTTGTATCTTTTTCACAATATCCTGAAGCAGCTTGTAATCCCCGTTAAACTCAACAACAACATTATGATAGGTCTCAAACAACCCTGCCACCCGGTCTTCGATCGTATCCTTCGGCAGGATTTTTCCCTCGGCCGCCTTCCCGGTGAGATGATGAATCGCATCGTCAAGCGCATGCATCATAATGGAAATCTGATTTGTCTTCCCCTTGTAATAGCAACCGTACATGGTCTGAAAAACATTTTCCAGCAAGGTTCCCATCGCCGCTTCCCTTTGATCCTGCGGCGTATATCTTGCAAAAAAACGAATCCTGTTTCGCCAGAAATAGTAGGTAGAAAAATAGGTGTCGCCTGAATTGGTTCCCATATCATGCAGCACCTTCGCCTGCCGGTACGCCGCAACCCGATAACCCGCGAGCTTTGCCTTATAGCACCATTCCATGTCGTCCCAATAAATGAAGTTTTCTTCCGGGAGCACCCCGATCTTATCGATCACCTCATCCCGGACCATCAGCGAACAGGCGGGAACATAATCGCAATCCTGCACCTCCGGAATATCCTCATTGTCTAAATGGTCTTTATAATAAGGAATATGGGTGCATTTTTCAAAATCCAGCCGCGCTCCAAGCTCCTGAAGCCGCTCCGGATGCTGCATGCGGCAGATCTTGGAGCCGACAATCCCCACCTCAGGATGATCTTCTAAAAAACAAAGCAGATTTTCGATATTATGCTCATCCATCACAATATCATTATCCACGCACATGTAATAGGGGTATCCCTTCTGTCTTGCCGCTCGAAGTCCCGTATTGAACCCCCCGCTGCCGCCGAGGTTTTCCTCGTTCTGAATCAGGATGATTCTGTCGCCATACGCTGCTTTCACTGCGTCCGCGCTACCGTCCGTCGAGGCATTATCCACCACATAGACGTCAAAATCCTTCCTGCTTGAATCCAGTACGGACCCAATGCACGATAACACAAACTGCTTTTTATTATAATTGCAAATAACGATACCGATTTTTTTATCCATGCGCTGCCCCCTACTCCTACCGCCTATGGCAGTATCGATTTATACATTTTCCACGCTCTCAGCCGTCAGTCCCAGCAGATGGTCTACATACGCTTCCACACTGCATTTTTCCCTTGCGGATTCACACGCTTTCTGTCCCATCTGCCCAAGCTTTTCCCTATGCCGGTCAAGATATGCGATCTTTTCCGCCATGGCATCCAGATCACCAATTTCACAAATATATCCCATGTCCTCCGCGACAAACTCCTCGCTTCCGGCGACTTTCGTTACGATCGGAACACATCCGTTCCCCATCGCCTCCAGCATAGACAGACCGACACCTTCGTATTCGGACAAATTAATAAAAATGTCCTGCCCGCTCCAAAAACGATTCATCTCTTCCCGTGGAAGATATCCCATCAGGGAAACAAATTGCGTGTACCCCTTTTCCGTGATATGGTTTTGAATCATATCACTCAGAACGCCGCTTCCCGCAATCTGCATGCGGAAATGAACCTTGCGTTCCATCAGTCTGTCCATCAATTGCGGCAGTAAATCCGCCCTTTTCTGGCTTTTCGACAATCTTGCCGCGTACCCGATCCGAAGCGGCCGACTCTCGTCTGACGCATAATCCCGCTCTATTCCTGTATCATATTTTACCGGGCTCTCTTTATAATGCACCTTCTCCGGTGCTATTTGATAATCTTCGACCAGGCTCCGATTAATATCTCTGCTCACTCCCATACAGGCATTGATCTCAGCTTCAAATTTCTTCACGATTCCAAAGAGCCGCGGGAGATCATTATGTACCACCTCTATCAGTTCCCGAACAGCAGCCTGATTCTGCCTTTTCACGATCGCTGCCGCAAGCATCGTCATGCTCTGCCAGGAATCAATGACCACGCAGGGCGCATTTTCTATGATCACATTGGCCGTATCCCGCAATCCGCTGCAATATCCCCGTCCCCGCATATTCAGATAATAGGTGTCCTTCTGAAAGCGTTCCGGCGCAGGCTGCGAGCTCTTATTTGTCAGAATCTTGATCCCGTATCCCCTTTTTCTTAACTCATCCGCTACCGTATAGGTCCAGCTCTCCACGCCGCCCTGGTATAACCCGAGATCCGTGCCGAATAAAAATGTCGGCTTTTTACCGCTGTCGATCGGATACCCGGAAAAGTCAGAATATACCTCTGCACTTTGTTCCAGGTATTGATACATGAAGACCTCTTTCTCTATCACACGGTCTTTCAGTCCCATTTCGGTCAATTGCTTCCTGATCTCGCTCTCCCAAGTGCTTGCGATCACAATGCTGCTTTCATCACCAAGTAGGGAATCCGGAGGAAGCACCGGAATCCCGTCCAGCATTGTGCCCCACTTATCCTTGCCGTTATCCGTAAATGCCTTAACCGGGACACCAAAATCATTAAGCATCCACTTCACGATCTTTCCGCCGGTCCCCGCGCCAAATACTACAACCGGATCCATCATGTTCCTCCTCTATGCTTCCTGTCTATGCCAGCTCCCGTCCGCCGTCATTCGCCGCACAAAAGCTCTTTCTTACACAGCACAAACAATTCCTTGGTCTGCTCAAAACTGCTGGCATAGATAAAATCTTTTGCCGTGTAGATCAGGTTGCACCACGGATCGATATAGCAGTCCTTTTCCATGTCCGGCGACAACTTAAAAATGTGTTCGCACATGACCAGATGAGCCGCAAATTTCTCAGGCTCATAGCGCTCCGTGACCTCACAATCCGGATACTGCGTTGTCAGCTCTTTCACCTGCTCAGGGCAGTCCGCCGCGGAAATCGCGATCTGCATATTCGGCAGGGTTTTCCGTATGTTTTTGATGATGTTTCCGATCCCCTCAAAGCTTCCGTTAAACCGGATCAGCACGCTTTCTTTTCCCGATAATGCCTGTTCCAACCGGTTCGCCACGACGGGTCTCGGCAGGATTCTTCCCTCTTTTGCCTTTCCCCTTACTCCGTGTACGGCATCGTCAAAGGCATACATGAGCGTCCGTATGATATTCGTCTCACCCTTTAAGTTCACGCTGTAGATCATTCGGAACATTTCTGTCAGCAGACTTTCCGCAAAACGTTCCCTGTCCTCCGGCGGAAGAAACTGTCTGAAAAAATGAATCCGATTCCGCCACATATAGTAATGGATAAAGGTGTTTCCCGCATTCCTGCCCCCGGCCTTATGCCACACCTTCGACTTACCGTAGGAAGCGACCTTATAGCCTGCCTGCCGGAACCGATACCCCCATTCCATATCGTCCCAATAAATAAAATTGTCCTCCGGCATGATACCGACTTCCCTGACCGCATCCACCCGCGCCATCAAAGAGCAGGCTGGAACATAATCGCCGTATACCACCTCCGGGAGTTGTCCCGCGTCAATACAATTCTTGTGCTGATCCTGCTGAATAAAGGTATCAAAACGGATGATCCCGCCGAAATTCCAGATTTTATCCGGCTCATCCATAAAATACGCTTTGCTGCCCACCACCGCCGTATCCTCATGCTCTTCCAAAAAGCGGCGCAGCGCGCTGACTGCATCGGGCGCAAATACAATATCGTTATCCACGCACATCAAATATTTGTAATCGCCCTCCAGCACTTTTCTGAGTCCCGTGTTGAATCCGCCGGAGCCGCCCAGATTTTCCTGATTGACCAAAAGCGTTACGCGATCCCCGAATTGTTCTTTGATCAGTTTTACGGAATCATCCTGCGATGCGTTGTCCACAACGTAAACGTCAAAATTGTCCGTATCGGAAGCAAATAACGATTCCAGACACTTGAGCACATAGTCCTGCTTATTGTAATTGCATATGACAATCCCGATTTCTTTTTCCATCTTCTTGCTCCTTCATAATCTCCAACGTCTGCTTTAATCCGGCCTCCATGTCATATTCCATGTGAGCGCCAAGCTCTAAGAGCTTTCGATGATCAAGCACCGCGTGCATAATGCCGGAATTTCCTCTGCGCTCTGACTCTGTCTGCTGTTCATATTTTACGCCGCTTCCCGCATAGCTGCCGAGGATTTCCGCAAGCCCGCGGATTGTCACGACGGATTTTTCATTTGATACATTGTACGCTTCCCCCGGAACGCCCCGGAAAAGAATCGTAAACAGTGCCGCCGCCGCATCCGCCACATAGCAGTAAGACCGCTTTTGAAGCCCTTCGCTTTTTAACACAATTTCCTCCTGATCCAATGCTTTCCGGAGGAACTGAAAGATCACTCTGTTTTCACCCGTTGTCATGGTCGGTCCGTAGGTATGGCACAGTCTTGCGATGCATACCGGAACCTGATATTCAGATGCCGCACTGACGCACATCGTCTCCGCTGCCCGCTTCGAAATGCCATAACAGTTTCTGACATTCAGGCTGTCAAGCAACCCCGTCATTGTCTCTGAGATCGGAATATCCTCCGGCAGATCCACCTTTCCGTACGCCTCCCCGCTGGACAGGTATAGAATTTTTGTGGTTTTAGTCCGCTTTGCATACTCTAAGAGCCAATGCATTCCTAATACATTCGCATTCATCACGCCGAGCGGATCCGTGACAAAGCTGTCCGGGTCTCCCTTGCTTGCGGCGTGGATGATATAGTCCATAGTTTCCGGTACATCCTGCGGCAATAGGCCGGAAGTACTCTGTGCGCGCCGCTTGAAAGACTCCGGCTGAAGCGGCTCTGAAATATCCTGCACAATGAGATGTAAATATTCTTTTTCCAAATACTCGCCGAATACCTCTTTTGCACGCGCCTCATTGCGGCACAGCACCCAGATACCGATATGCGCGCCCAGATGCTCGTTTCTGAAGATCAACACATCGACAAGACAGGAACCGATCAAGCCGGTTCCTCCCGTGATCAAAATATTTTTCTGTTCAAGTTCCTCCCACGAGAAGACGGCCTCATTTATTTTTTTTAGATCCTCCTGATACAGGGCGCTTTCCAGCATCATGTCCTCCATTCGTGCAGCGTGATCTACTTCATCCAGTCATCCTTTTTTGAGTGCAGCAGCGCCTTGAATATCTCAATGTCCTCCGCCGTTGTCAATTTCAGATTTTTCTCCGAACCGGTTGAAAAATATATCTGCTCTCCAAGCTCGATCATGAGCGTACAGGTCGCAATGGATTCCGTAATTCCCCGCTTTGCAGCCTCCTCATGCGCCCACACCAGTTTTTTCAGCGGAAACGCCTGCGGCGTCTGCGTCCTTGCAAGGCGGTCTCTCGGTATCATTTCCGTGGAGCTGTTTTTATCATCTGTCAAAAGCATTGCCTCCGCACACGGAATCACGGTGATCGCGGAACCGTGACGCACGCAGCAGCTGATATTCTCCGAAATGATCTCCTGCGATACCATCGGACGGATCGCATCATGAATGATTACCAAATCCTCACCGTCGCAGACTCCTTTTAATCCCATCACGCCGTTCCGAAGGGATTCCTGTCCGTTTTCTCCACCCGGAAAAATCCACTGCAGCTTCGTGATATTAAACTGTTTTGCGTATGCCCGCAAAATCTCCTCCCAGCCCTGCAGACATACGACCGCGATCGCATCCACATTCGGATGCTTCTGAAACGCTTCCAGCGTATACACGATGACAGGTCTGTCATTTACGTTGATAAACTGCTTCGGTATATCCTGCTTCATTCTCTGCCCGCTTCCGCCGGCGATCAGCATCGCAATATTCATAGCCGCTCCTATCCGCCCGCTTTTTGGGGCATTTCCGGTACCTTACTTCCTAATATCCTTGATCTTTCGAATCAACCGCTCACACGATCTGCCGTCCGTCTTCGCAAACATCCGTCTGCGAGAGACATGGCGCTGCTCTTTATGGGTATCCTCTTTCAGCACCTCGCAGATTCCCTCCATGAGCTCCTCCATGGTCGTCGCCTTCCGCTCCGGCATGTATTCTTCCTGATCAATATAGCATTCTCTCGTATGCTCTGAATATTCCTCCCAGTCATAGCAAAACGCCAGCACCGGGCGATCCAACAGCATGAAGTCGGTATACACAGAAGAATAGTCCGTGATGAGCAGATCGCTCTCTCCAAGAAACGAATACACGTCGATCTCGGCATCCGCATTCACAATATTCCGATAATGAAGCTTCTCCAGTTCCTTCTTGATTTTCGACTTCGGGTGCAGCTTCATGACAAGGAATAGTTTTTCTTTTTCTAAAAAACGATCCAGCGCCGCCGCATCCAGCACGGTAAGCAGCTTCGTCTCCGAATCCCGAAACGTCGGCATATAGGTGAGAATCCGACAGCCGCTCTTCCGTCGGGCAGATATGAGCTTTAAAAGCTCACGTTCTTCTTTTGTATAAAGATTCCGAATCTGACACTCCTCAAAAGGAAACAGAATATCATTTCTCGGATACCCCTCCACAATGATGTGTTTTTCATCCGTGTGAAACGCCGATACGAAGATTTCCTTCATGGCCGGCGAGGTCGCCAGCGTATAGTGATCCGGCTTTTCATCCGACAGACGACGCGGAAAGGTCTTCCATCGCTCCCACAAATTCTTGGGGTGACGCACGGTGTCAAAGCGGTTATCATAGTTCGTGCGCTTATTGCCGGAGCCGTGCCACAGATTGACCTTGAGCGCGCCGCCGGACTGCCAAAAGTTAATATCCTTGGAATAATTGTCAAAAATATAAACCTTTGCCCGAAGCGCATACCAGATTCCTTTCAACGAATGGTACGCATACGCCTCATAACCATTGGCATTCAGGAAGCGTATCACTTCTTTATTGTGGCTGATCCAGATCGGCCGCAGCCCGTTTTCTGCCCGATGCTGACATGCGTATAAGTACAAATATCTGGGATTTTCCGAGAATCTTCTTCCAAAAGTGCTTCCAAACAGCCAAATATTCTTATCTCTGGGCATCAAAAAAGACAGCCAATAAACCGGAAGGAGAAGCAATTGTCCCCAATATTTGATTCCGTTGACTGCCTTACGTTTCATCCATATGTATCCTCCGTGATCTCTTGTCATTAAGCGCTCCCTGCTTAAATAGAACCGAAAAATCATCTCGGTATGTTTTATTTTATATCGGCAGATTCGTGCTTTTTTGTTAGGTTGTGCTACCTCATTCTGAACTTATATTTTCCTTTCCCATGTCCTTTGACCGGTTCTATGACGGAAGCTTCCACTAATTCCTTCAACAGCGCAGATGCCCTTGAAGATTTTAATTCTGTAGCACGCTCTACCTCCGCTCTGCCGAAAAAATCATGGTTTCCTAATTGATCATACATACTCTGAATATGCATTATCGTCTTTTTCGTCATATTCCTCAGACAATCTGCATAAACATCCTCCACACGAATGTCCGCTTTTACCGTTTGAATGTCCGCTTTTACCGTTTGAATGTCCGCTTTTTTCGATTCTGAAAAAGCGCCACTAATATGCATCGAGCGATTATGCAACTCGTTTTTTTCACCCAATAACAGATTTCTAAGAAAAAGTTCCAAGAAATCAGTCGTTTTATGAATACCGTTTTTCAGGTCATTATAATTTGCTCTCACCAGCGAATTTCTAAAATACCATGCATTTTCTGCAAAAATATCATTTGTAATATCAAATCCTAACGTTCTTACATACTTTATAAAGAAAACAGCCGTTGTTCTTGTATTGCCCTCTCCGAAAATATGAATCTGCCACAATCTGGATATAAAGACTGCCAAATGATGAATGATCTCATCCATCGTTAACCCTTTGTAGCTAAACATTTTCTCTTGCGCAAAATCATAATCTATCGTCGCCTGAAGCTCTGAAGCACTTCCGTATAGTATTGTTGCACCATCCAATACCCATTCTTTCTTTGTAATATTGTAATCTCTGATTTTTCCTGCATGACGATAAATTCCCCAAAACAGCTTCCGATGAATAGAAATATATTCGTTCGGTGTAAAGGAAAATGCCTTCTCAGATAAAACATGTGCAATTCGGACCGACACCTTATCTGCTTCCTCTACCCGATCTTCTGATACAGATTTTGGGCGTTCTTCATAATAGCTGTCTAAAAGCTGCTGTGCCTGCTCCAGCGTAATTTTTCCCTCGATATTTGCGATTGCAGTCTCCCTCAAATAGGAAGACGTCGTAAGTCCATCTACTGCCTGTAAACCTATCGCCGTATGCCAGGCATATCCCTTATCCCTTTTATCCGGCTCTGTTTGTTTCACATAATCTTTGAATGGGTCTTGATTCAATTTCCAGTCTCCCTACCAATTGTGATGTCACGCATCTTCCCTGTCAACGCTCCGCCCCGGTGCGGCATAGCGATATTATATCATAAACCCCGTCTGTTTGTCGCTCATTTTCTGCGCCCACATCAACAAGCAGCTTCCATAGCATGATCAACGCTATCCGTTTTTCATTCCCGTTCACTTCCTCTGTGCCCGCACTTTGACAAAATCCATTTCACGACCCTGCTGTACCACGGTTCACGCGCATTTCCCTCCATGCAGCCCGCGGCCTTCGGCTCCGCTTTTGGGGCTTCTTCTTTTACAATCTCCACACTCTTATTTTGACCGTCAAGCAGTTCCACGGTCTCTGCCTCCGTCTCCGCCTGTCTCTGCAAATGCTTTTCCCACGAATAGCCCTCCACATAGCGCAGGATCTGTGTCAGATTTTTCCCTTCCATATTCTGCCTGTGGTAACCTTCTGTTATGTAGCGCTCCGTTTCGCTTATTTTTACATAATTATTGTGCCACAGGCTCAAATGATCTGTCTGTAATCCTTTGACGATCCAATGATCGTGCGCGCATTCGATCTGCATCTCATCCAGCGCGGCGGCATGGAATTTCATTCCCGCCTTCATGACGCAATGTTCGATTTTGCCGATACTGACCTGATGATTTTTGAATATCCGGTCGCAGATCGGCGCCTGCTTTCCATTCGGCGCACACGCTTTTTTGAAATAGATCTGCCGTTTGCAGTACAGGCACATTTCTTTTCCGTCCGGGATGTCCTCCGAAGCGCAGAACTGCTCCGCCGCGATCTCTTTTGTGAGCGGACAATCTTTATCGTGAAAGTACCGTCCGTCTTCCGCATAATAAAAATTCATTTTCGGATTGTCCAACAGGCTTTGTCTCCTACTGTGCCCGCGCCGCTCCTCCTCCGTTAACTGCCTGCCCTGATACCGAATGACGTCATTTTTTATGTACGGCGCGCTCCCATTCCGAAACAGGTTATCAAGCACAACAATATCCTCCGGCTTCGTAATGTCGCACGGAATCCCTTTTGCCCCGGCAATGCGGATTCCCAGCATCACACTTTTTTTCAGATGTTTCCATGTACTGTTAAAGCTTGCTTCCGTAAAGTAGACATTTCCACTCTCCGTATCAAGCGTCGCTGTCACACAGCACAGAAAATGCTCCTTTCTGAAATTCGTGATAACCAACCCGCACGGTTCCAGCGAATCCCTCACACTATCATATCCCTCAACCTGTTTTAGTTTTTTGGCATACAGGATCAGCTTTCTGTCTATCAGATCTTCTCCCCACAAAAAATGCTCTGCGTTAACGCGCATCGCAACTTCTTCTAACCGATTGAAATAGACTTCTTTTTCACTTGCAAGATTCATGCTGTCACGTATCACCCAATCACAGAAACTATGATTGGATCTCTCCTTTCTCTCATGTTCTTATTGGCAGTCCCATCTAAGCCGTTTATCCGCGTGAAGCATATTTGTATTCGTTCTTCTCCTGTTATATCATTATACTATCTATTTGTGTCAAAAAAAGACTTTTCCAATAAATTTTTGTTTTTCTGTCACGAAGCGTTTTTTCTTTATAAACAAAAAAACCATTCTCCGGAACTGATCCCGGAAAATGGTTTTCCACGAAATTCAATCGTCACATGCCTGCATCCATCCGCTCCACACGGGTAAGTCAGCGGATCATAGTTCCTTCCGGTACAATATCATCCACAAAAATCACCTGACATCCGCATGCGTTATTTGTGGCTGCCATCAGCATTCCTTCACTGGTTACGCCCGTGATTCTGGTGGGCTCAAGATTTGCTATCACAATGATCTTCTTACCAACCAGTTCCTCCGGTGTATAATATGCCTTTATGGAAGAAACAATTGTACGTTCTTTGATTCCGTCAAATAACGTTATTTTGTAACAGCTGTGAGATTTTCTGATCTCCTGGCATTTTAAGACCTTACATACTCTCAGATCCATCTGATTAAACAGATCCAGATTGATCTGATCCTTAACGGGCTCTACCGGGTCGGGATCGCCGTATTCAATCTTCTTCTTTTCTTTTTCAGGCTCTTTATTTAATTCAGATAAAGGAACCGTTTCTTCTTCCGTCTTTTCAGTTGAAAAGTCAAGCAGGTGAACAAAGCGATCTTTATCAATGGCATACAGGAACAGATACAGTCTTGGTCCCTTTTCTTTGTTCAGCAATAACTTATACACCGTTTTGAAGAATTCTCCCTGAATCTTTCTCAATTCCGGCGTGTCTGCACCGTATACCATCTTGGAGATCTCATACAACTGGAAGTTCAGTTCATCCAGTGTATAGTCCTCATTCACCAAATAATCATGCAACAGTGCAATTTCCTTCTTCTGTTCTTCGTTTAACTGATCATAAACTTCCCAGTTACGATACGGAACCAGCTTGTTGGCATTCTCAGGGGAGCAGTTTTCCAGCCAGTATTTTGCTAATTCCAGTCTTTCCTCAAAGTCAGAATATTTGAACGGCTGTCCGATCTTTTCAAACACGGTCTCAAGCATCGGAACATTGAAATCAACGATGGAACCCAACTGAACCAGAAGAGACATCGGAACCGTTTTGATCGGCTTGTCTGTCAGCAGGCAGCTCTCCATGATGGATTTCACATGATCATCCGCTTCTCCCTTGATATACTGATCATACTGTTTATCAAACTCGAAATACTGGCGCAAGATTCCATCATCAAAACACAGGTCAAATGCCTTGTTTGTTTCGACTCTCGCATATAACCATAGCAGAATTTCCGGCTGGTATATCTTCAGAAGGGTTTCAGGAGTCATGTTCAGTCCTGAAGAACCGGACATTTTTCCTGTTGTTCCTCTGATACCGATAAACTCATAACCCTTGAAAATCGGAGCCTGGATTCCGAAAATCTTTTCAGCTATGACTCTGCTTGTATCAAAAGAACCTCCGGGTGCAGCATGATCTTTTCCGCCCGGCTCAAAATCCACATTCTCATACATCCATCTCATCGGCCAGTCAATTTTCCATGCCAGCTTACAGTCTGTGTCCGTATGGAAATCAAATGTCCCATGATGACCGCATTTACACTCATATTCCGCTTTCTTGTCCGCATCAGAATATGATACGATCTTTGTTGTATCTCTATGGCACTCGCTGCAGTAGATACTTACAGGATAATACGCTTCCCTTTCTCCCTCCACAGCATCCTGTGTACGAAAGCTGTCCAGAATGTCAAAGATTTCCGCTCTTTTATCCAAAGCCTTTATAATGCTTTCGCGATAGCGGCCGGAACGATACATGTCTGCCTGATGGCGGTAATCCAATTTGATCCCGAATTTATCAATGGATTCTTCAAATTCTTTCTCAAAATATTCCGCATATGTGGTATGTTCGGTTTCAAAAGGGTTTGGAACATCTACATACGGATATCCGATATATTTTTCAAAGCCTTCCGTAGCTTTTGCCACATTTACGGGCACTTTGCGCATCCGATCGTATTCATCCCATGAAAAAAGCAGTCTTGCTTTTTTCCCTTTTCTTTCCAACGCTCTTACAACAAACAAGCTCGTTGCAATGTCTCTGAAGTTACCAATATGAATAGACCCGGAAGGGCTGATTCCGGCAGCACATACATATTCTTCTTTATTGGGGTTTCTTTTTATGATTTCCTCTGCAATCAAATCTGACCAATGCATATTCTAAAATCTCCTGCCCTGATTTATGTGTAAAAGAAATGCCTCCGACATTTCTTTATTGATTGGACTTATCAATGTCCAGTATCTTATAATTTACCACGCCCATCTGTGTGTCAACGCTGACATTGTCGCCGATTTTTGCGCCCAGAAGCGCTTTCCCGACCGGTGACTCGTTGGAAATCTTCCCCTTTAAGCTGTTGGCTTCACTCGAGCCGACAATCTTATATTCCAGCTCCTCATTATATTCCAAATCCAAAATGCGCACCTTACATCCGATGCTGACCTTGTCTAAATCCACCTCGTCCTCGATCACGACCTCGGCGTTTTTCAGGATTTTCTCCAGCTCCTCGATTCTTGCCTCAATGTCGCGCTGCTCATCCTTCGCCGCATCATATTCCGCATTCTCAGACAAATCCCCCTGCTCACGCGCTTCCTTGATCTTCTGCGCAACTTCCTTTCTTCTGACCACTTTCAGATTGTGAAGCTCATCCTCGTACTTACGCAGTCCCTCATACGTTAAAATGTTCTTTTTCCCTTCCATTCCGATATCCTTCTTCCCTTTTCCAAAATAATAAATCCGGCTTCGCTCATACCGCCGTATTACAAAAGCGCGTGTATCATATCACATTTACCATATTGTGTCAAGAAGCTTTTCAAGCGCCGCGTAGCTCGTAACCTCATTGACCGCGCGCCGCATCGCGGCGGAATTCGGGTATCCTGCCGTGTACCACGCCACATGTTTGCGCATCTCACGCACACCGATATATTCCCCCTTTTCTTCCAGAAGCATACCGGCATGGCGCAGCATCATGTGTTTGACTTCATCGCGGTCAGGCTTTTCAACGCGTTCCTCCGCAAGCCCCCGCGCGATCTGCGTAAAGATCCACGGATTCCCCCGCGCAGCCCGACCGACCATCACGCCGTCGCAGCCCGTCTCTTCCAACATTCTTTTTGCAGATGCAGCATCCGCCACATCCCCATTTCCGATGACCGGAATGCGCAGCGCCTGCTTCACGGCGCGGATGCATGTGAGGTCCGCCTCTCCCGCGTAATATTGTTCTCTCGTCCTGCCGTGCACCGTGACCGCCGCCGCGCCGGACTCCTGTGCAATCCGCGCGATCTCTGCCGCGTTTTCATGTGCATCGTCAAAACCGCGCCGGATTTTTACCGTGACCGGCTTATCTGTCGAACGTGCCACCGCCTCAATGATCTTTCCCGCCAAAAGAGGATTTTTCATCAGCGCGCTCCCCTCGCCGTTATTGACGATCTTTGGCACGGGACAGCCCATGTTAATATCGAGCACCGCAAACGGACGCTCCTCAATCTGTTTTGCCATTTCGCCCATCAGCTCCGGCTCCGAGCCGAATAATTGCAGGGATACAAGCCCCTCCTTCTCAGAGATGTGCAGCAGCTCCTCGGTATTCTTATTGTGATAGGAAAGCGCCTTTGCGGAGATCATTTCCATACACACCATGCCCGCTCCCTGCTCCGCGCACAGAACACGGAACGGCAAGTCCGTCACGCCCGCCATCGGCGCAAGTATGATATTGTTCGGAAGCGTTACATTCCCGATCTTCAACTGCATGACTTCATTCCCCCTGCGCATTCAGCTCCGCCGTAATGTCCTCATGCAGCACGGCCGCCCTGTAATACAGGCTGAGCGACTCAAACAGCTCCTTGCGCTTGCGCCGCACCTCGCTGACTAGCAGCCCGCTGCCGATGTCATCGTAGAGATAATCCTCCTCCGCTGCCTCGGTCTTCATCGTCACGCTGCCATCCTCTTCGAAGCCGATCGTGAAAATGCCGCCGACCTCCTCCGTAAACAGCACGCAGATAATGTGCAGCTCCTCCTGTATGGACTGCGGCAGCTTTTCAAACTTTTTATTAAAATAATATTTTTTATCATAGGCGTTCGCCCCGCATAAAACTGTTCGCGACTCGCTCATATCTACCCTTTCATTCTTCTCTCACTTTATACATAGCCATACAGCCCGCGCACGGAAACCTCACCCGCATAGACCTCACAGCGTGTTCCGTCCGCATTTTCGACGATCAGTTCCCCGTTCTTCGTGATCCCCTTTGAAATACCCACATACTCGCCCTTCGGGTCTAACACGCGCACCTCTTTTCCCATGCCCGCAAGATGCGCCTCGTATTGTTCCCTGACGGCGGACAGATCATGTGTCTGTAAGAACTGTTCATAATATTGTTCAAAAAAGAACATCACACGCGCAATGAGCTGTGCGCGCGAATTTGTCCGTCCCGTCTCACGCAGCACGGAAGTGGCAATCTTGTCCACTTCCTTCGGAAATTCCCTTTGGTTCACGTTGATGCCCGTGCCGATGACGACATGGTGGATATATCCCGGCTCTGCACTCATTTCCGTCAGTATGCCGCATACCTTATGCCCGTTTAATACAACATCATTCGGCCATTTGATCTGTACCGACTGATCTTCACAGACCTCCTCTAATGCCGCTGTGACGGCCAATGCCATTAACAGCGTCACACGGGAAGCATATTCCGGCGAGAACTGCGGTTTGAGCAGCAGCGTCATGTAGATTGCCTGCCCGCTGTCCTCCGACTCCCATCCTTTTCCCCGTCTGCCGCGTCCCATCGTCTGTGTATCCGCAACCACAAGCGCACCGTGCGGCGCACCCTCCTCCGCAAGACGCTTCGCGTCAATATTCGTAGAGCCTGTTTCCCCATAGGAATACACCGTCCTGCCCGCCCACGCAGTCGTAAGCCGGCTTGTGACCTCCTCTGCGGAGATTACGTCGGGCGCGCTTTTCAAGCAGTACCCCCGATTCGGGACTGCCTCGATCTCATAGCCTTCCGCTTTCAGTTGATTGATGATCTTCCAGACAGCCGTGCGCGATACGCCGAAGCGCCCGCACAGTTCCTGTCCGGATACATAGGTCCCGCTGCGCAGGAGCTTCAGGATCTGCGTTTTTTTTGTTTCTTCCATTTCCTAATCCCCGTCATGCCAATATGCGCCAGCACCATCCGTGAAGAAAGACTGCAACTCTGGAAGAATCCGCTTGCGGATTCTTCGGTGTGAGTAAGTCCCGCCAATGCGGGACTGTAGAAAATCTTCGCGAAACGGCCTCTGCCGTGAGCGTTAGATTTTCTTCTCACACTCAAACGCGCCGAGTGTCGCCGCCATGACCGCCTTGATCGTGTGCATGCGGTTTTCTGCCTCCTCAAACACATGGGAGCGCACGGACTCAAACACCTCGTCCGTCACTTCCATTTCGGTCAGACCGTATTTTTCATGGATTTCCTTTCCGATCTTCGTGTCCAGATCATGAAATGCAGGAAGACAATGCAAAAACACCGCTTTCTCTCCCGCATGATCCATGACCTCACTTGTCACGCGATACGGTGTTAAATCGCGGATACGCTCCTCCCATACGCTGTCCGGCTCGCCCATGGACACCCACACATCCGTACAGATCACGTCCGCATCCTTCGTTCCTTCCCTCACATCCGAAGTCAGCGTGACCGTTCCGCCGCTCTCTTTCGCGTATTCCCTGCACTGTGCCACAAGTGCCCCGTCGGGAAAATACTTCTCGGGCGCACACGCCGTAAAATGCAGTCCGAGCTTTGCGCATACGATCATCAGCGAATTTCCCATGTTATAACGGGCATCACCCATATACACCAGTTTTAAGCCCGCAAGACGCCCGAACAGCTCACGGATTGTCAGCATATCGGCAAGCATCTGCGTCGGATGATACTCGTTCGTCAGTCCGTTCCAGACCGGAACACCTGCATAGGCGGCAAGCTCCTCCACGATCGCCTGCTCAAAGCCCCGGTACTCAATCCCTTCATACATGGAGCCGAGCACGCGCGCCGTATCCTTGATGCTTTCTTTTTTCCCAATCTGCGAACCCGACGGATCTAAATAAGTCGTTCCCATGCCGAGGTCATGCGCCGCCACCTCGAACGAGCAGCGCGTCCGCGTACTGGTCTTCTCAAAAATGAGCGCCACGTTTTTTCCGCGCAGCACATCGACCGGGATTCCTTTTTTCTTTTTTTCCTTTAATTCCGCCGCCAAATCCAGCAGGTAAGTGATTTCCTGCGGTGTAAAATCCTTTAATGTCAAAAAATGACGTCCTTTTAAGCTGATTGTTTCACTCATGCTAATCCTCCATGCCCCTCCACGACCCGCGAAGTGAACTTCTGCGCAATCATAGTAAAATACATACCCTTCCAAGCAGGTATAATGCCTATCGACATTGTACCATAACTTATATTAATCTGATATTATCATTTTCAATATAAACTGCTTGTCCGTCAACAAGTTGTATTTCTTTTTCCCCTTTTGACAATTCAACTAATCTATTCTCTTTCCAATGAGGAATGATAGGATTCGGAATAATATGCAATCCATCTTCCAGGTTTCCTGCCACATACATACTGCCGGCACTGATCCCAACATATACAAGACCATTATTAATTGCTTTTGCAATTACGTTATCAAATCCTGTCCTGACCATTTCACGACAAAGAACAGCACTATCTCCGCCACCGACAAAAACAGCATCAAATCTTTTCAGTTCCTCAATCGTTAATAGCCTTGTAATCACGGCAGGATTTTTGATATGTTGTGAATATGTTCGCTTGTAATCTTTAGAAAGAAGTAATTCTAAATTATACACCAAAATATTTTCATAACAAATTCCCATTTTTACAAGTTCGTCCAAACAAACGGCTAATCCTTCTCTTGCTCCGTCTGTTTCAATTCCGGCAGTTGGTATATATAGTATTTTTATATCTTCAGGACTTTTTCCAATAATATCAAAAAATATCTTTTTCATACTATCAGATAAGCCACTTGATGTTAAAAGCAAATGTCTGTGATTCATTGTAATGCCCCTCCTGTTTATAAACACCGCTTTATCAATACAATTGTAACCTGTTTTTAACGGACACACAATTCCGAAAGGGGAAGAAAATAAATGTGCAGAAAAAAGAGTTGCGCGCAGCGCAACTCTTTCGAAAAATCACTAACGTGATTCTTCCGGGATGAAAATTTCCTATCCGATGCACAACGTATCGTTAAACGCTCCCGTAAACTTATTTCGTAATGACCTCCTTAAAGGTCGTAGCAAGCCCTGCGATTCCCTGTAAATCAGACGGAATGATGATCTTGGTCGCCTGTCCGTTCGCCGCCTTCTCAAACGCCTCTAAGCTCTTTAACTGCAACACCTTATCATCCATACCGGATTCCTTCAAGAAACGGATACCGTCCGCCGTTGCCTGCTGCACTCTTAAGATTGCCTCAGCCTGGCCTTCCGCCTCGCGGATCATCTTCTCTTTCTGCGCCTCTGCGCGGAGGATTGCCGCCTGCTTCTCTGCTTCCGCCTCAAGGATCGCCGCCTCTTTCTTACCTTCTGCAACAGTTACGCTCGCTTTTTTCTCACCCTCTGCTCTCGTAACCGCTTCACGGCGCTCACGCTCCGCTTTCATCTGTCTCTCCATCGCATTCTGGATCTCTGCAGGAGGAATGATGTTCTTTAACTCGACACGCGTAACCTTAATGCCCCACGGGTCGGTCGCCACGTCCAGGGATGCACGCATTTTCGTGTTGATCGTCTCACGCGACGTCAGTGTCTGGTCAAGCTCTAAGTCACCGATGATGTTACGCAGCGTCGTCGCCGTCAAATTCTCAATCGCCATGATCGGGTTCTCCACTCCGTATGCGAACAGTCTCGGGTCGGTGATCATGAAAAATACGACCGTATCGATCCGCATTGTAACGTTATCCTTCGTGATAACGGGCTGCGGCGCGAAGTCCACAACCTGCTCTTTTAACAGAACCCTCTTTGCGACCTTATCGATCAGCGGCATTTTGAAGTGAATGCCCACGGGCCATGTTCCCTGATAAGCGCCGAGACGCTCCACAACAAACGCCTGTGCCTGCGGAACAATCTTTACGCAGGATGCAAGGATCACAATGAGTAATACAAGTACAACAAGAAGTGCGATAATTCCCGGATTATTCATAACTGTTCCCTTTCCGCTTACCCGCTTTCGGGTAAGTCCCTTTTCGATTTTGATTACATGTAAGCCCCCCGGCTTTTCTGTAGTGCTGATGCATGAAAGCTGTCTGTTTCCTATTTC
The DNA here is from genome assembly GCA_947176965.1 of uncultured Lachnospiraceae bacterium. GTDB lineage: Bacteria > Bacillota > Clostridia > Lachnospirales > Lachnospiraceae > DLAJ01. The sequence goes on from CAMWSU010000019.1 coordinate 34,482, forward strand.
GGCTCCACGATCAGCTTCACGCCGCTTACCTGTCTGACGACGACCACCATGCCAACCGGAAGTCTCATACCCTCGTAGAGCGTACGGGCTGACCATTCCTGTCCGCCGACCTTAACCTCGCCGATTCCCTCAAGATTATTGATCTCGCTTGTCACGATCGCCTGCATGCCGATCATGCTCTCCACATTTGTCCGTACCCTGTCCTTATTGAAATAGCGGACGGCAAGCGGTCTTGTAAACCACAAAAGCACCAGAGAGACCACAAAAAACAGGATGATCTGAAGCCACAGGGGTGCCGAAAAAGCAGCCGCGACCGCTGCGATCAGACTTCCGCCTGCAAACCAGATCGTCGTCAACGCCATCGACACAAGCTCGACCACGATAAATACAGCGAGCGCTATCAGCCATATGACAGTCAAATTCATAACCATTCCCCTTTCTTCTGTTCTGTGTGTATTATCTTACACCATTTTGAAAAAAAAAGAAACCCTCCTGCCAAGAGTTTCTTTCTTTTTTCATATCGTTCAGCCTTCACATCGTTCAGCCGCGCCATTCGCAAAGGTGCCTCCGGCGCTTTCCCGCTCCAAAGAATCTCTGTGCGATTCTTTGAAGCTAACTTTGCTCATGACATGGCGCTCCGTTCATGAATTTGCCCGCTCGCAAAAACATACAAGCATGTTTTTCGCTCTCAAACAAATTCATGGCTGAACTCTTTACCAAAACGCGTGATCGCCGATGATCAGATCGCTGCTGCGGATGGTCTTCACATTAAAGTGAAGCACATCGCCGACATTGCTGACACCGCTCATCGCCTCGATCGCCGCCTGTGTACACGAATCCGGCACACCGCGCTGCAGCGCTTTCGCCACCCTGCCCGTCATGGCAGGCGTAAACTGTCCCGGCGCATAAATAACGCCCGATATTGTGTTGGGATATGCCGGGTGCTTCACACGGTTCATCACGACCGCGCCGACCGCAAGCTGTCCCTCATACGTCTGATTGCCCGCCTCACACCAGATCAACGCCGCTAAAAGCTGTAGATCCGTGTAGTTCGCCTCTACATTAGCCTGCTCTTCGCTGAGCGCCGCCCTGCGCGCCGCCGCATCTTCCTGTGCCCTGCGCCTAGCTTCTGCCTCGGCCGCTTCGCGTTCCGAGATCTCCTGCAGGGTCTCACCCGTCGCGCATAGCAGGTCTACCGTTACATATTGGGCGGATACATAGCCCTCGCTCCCGTCATAAGCAATCTTGAGCCATTCGCCCATATCTTCGTAAATATCAACAATATCCCCCTCGGCAAGCAGCGCGTAAATGCCTGCGTCCGTAGACGCCTGCTTGCGGATGCGCAGGCCACTCTCATTTACCGTTGCCGTCCATCTTCCGACCTGCGCCAATGCTTCCTGCGCTTCCTCATCAAATAACAGATAATCGTTCTTCGCCCATCCGACAACGTTGCCCGAACGCAGAAGCGTCCATCCGTCGCCCTCTTCTATAATCTCACCGTAACAGTCTGCATACAGTCTGCCGATGATCGGTGCATCCTCACCTGCAGACTCCCGGACATTCAGTGTACTCTGCACATTTGTCATAACAAACGTGGTTTGTCTCTCCGCGGTGCCCGCCTCCGGCTCATCTGCCGATGCCTGTTCCTGCGCTGCTCCCGAAGACGCCTGCGTCCCTCTTGTCTCTATGCCGGACGGTGTCCCCTGCGTTCCTCCTGTTCCGGAGTTTAATGAAAGCTCCGTATCCAAGATCAATGCCACACCAGCGCTCAGCGTATCCGTATCCAGAATCAGCTCAGCCCCCGCCTGCAGCGCATCCACATGTTCGGTGCCGCCCGCTATGACTGTACTCGTTGAAGCAGCTGCATACGCCAAGATCACAACAACCGCCATGATTACCGCGGCCGCACGGGGCAGTCTTTCGCCTGTTGCTCCCTTCATATGAAACCTCCGTGTGATTTGTGTTTTTCTTATCGAAATCTTCGTGCGCTCTTTTACTTTCCCTTACAAGTTTATTGCTTTCCTGTGTCAAATATTACGATTTTATTAAATAATGTTACGGCACATATAATAACAAAGCAGAAAACTTTTGTCAAGTTCCCTGCCTTCGTTAAAATTTCACACAATTTCAGTTTCTTTTATGGTTATTTCATACAACTAATACAGAAGTCAACTCGCGAATATGACCAAAAAATGATTTCCATATCCCTCAGCCATCCCGCCGGACAATCCACTCCCCGCAGGATCTACAGCCGCTTTGACTTTTCCACACAGGCCGTCAGCGCCTCCACGACCGCGCTGCGCATTCCCTGACGCTCGAGCACACGCACACCTTCGATCGTTGTCCCCGCAGGCGAGCATACCATATCCTTCAGCTCTGCGGGATGCTTCCCCGTCTCCAGAATCAGCTTTGCCGTTCCCAAGACCGTCTGCGCCGCAAATTCGTATGCCTGCGCCCTCGGCATGCCGCCGAGCACCGCCGCATCCGCCATCGCCTCCACGAACATGCACACATAGGCAGGCGCGCTTCCCGCTACCGCACCGACCGTATCCATCAACCGCTCCGGCACCTCGACCGCCCTTCCAAACGAGGAAAGCAGCTTTTCTGCCAGGGTCTTATCCTCATCCGTCACCTGCTGGTTATAACAAACGCCCGTGCAACCCTCGCCAACGAGCGCCGGCGTGTTCGGCATACACCGTACCAAACGGAGCATTTTCCCGAATTCCTGCTCGATATAAGCGGTCGTTTTCCCTGCCGCAATAGAAATAACAAGTGTTTTTTCATCGACACAGTCCTTCACCTGCGCAATCACCTGCGGAAACATCTGGGGTTTGACTGCCAAAAAGAGAATGTCCGACTCCCCTGCCACACGGCGGTTGTCCGACGTCGTCTCAATCCCGAAACGTTCCGATACCGCCTCAAGCGTTTTTGCGGTCGCCGCCGAGCCGATCAGCTCGTCCGCCCTGACCACCTGTTTATCCAGCATCCCGCCAATGATCGCTTTCGCCATATTGCCCAGTCCGATAAAACCGATTTTCATACATTTCATTCCTTTCTGTTTTTATTCCGTATCTCTGGCGCGCCTTTGGCGTGCCGCCTCATACAGCAGGATCCCTGCCGCCATCGCTGCATTTAGGGATTCCACATTGCCCGCCATCGGAATCGTAACGCAGCGATTTACACGCTTTACGGTCTCCTCCCGTAATCCGTTTCCCTCATTCCCGATCAAAAAAGCACACGACGCCGGAGAGGCCGGGGGAGCATGGCCGCGGGCGTCGAGTCCCGGGCAGGCTGCATAGGTGCGCGCCCGGGCCGCCATGGGCTGTGCCGGCGGGG
>CAMWSU010000020.1 GCA_947176965.1 uncultured Lachnospiraceae bacterium
TGTTGCTTGCGGCAATATCCATGCTGCTCATTATCATGACCGGCATGATCGGCATTTTTATTTTAATCCTGCACCGGAGAAAGAAGGAGCAGGCGGTGTCGCTTGCATACGGCGCTACGAAAGGACAGATCTTTTTAGAGATCTTTTTGGAGGTTTTTCTTTGTTTTGCTGTGGGCGGATTGCTTGCGGGGATGGCGGCGTGGTATGTGACGCCGCAATTGACGATTGGGTATCTGGATCTCACGGGAGCATGGCACGGCTTTACCGTGTGGTGCGCGGTGGGGATCACATTGGCGGAGGTGCTCAGTATCAGCGGGATCGCGCTTGCCGTTGTGGGGCGTGAGAATGTGGCGGGAACGTTGAGGGAGCTGTAGATGAATTAGTATAAGGAGGAAGCGGAATGAAACAGAATGTAAGAAAAGCGATATGCTGTCTGGGAATAGTAGTTATGGTGTTTATGGCGGATATGGGAGCAGTACATGCGGAGGTTGAGTATTTTTGTGAGGCATGGGAGGTTGATAGTACCACGGAAGATTGCAGGACACCGATTTGTGACGGAGTGCATCTTACCAGATTTATAATTGAAAAACGATATAAAAAATGCACATACGTGAATACGGGATATACGTTTACGATACCGGATACGCATGTGAGAGAAGAGGGCTGCTGTTTGAAATAATTTATAGATCCAAGAGAGGTATGAAGTTGCGCTATTCAATAGAAAAAGCATGGTTTCATTTTCGGCAGCATATTGGAAGGTATAGTCTGCTAATTTTGTTTGATGTGCTAAGTATGACCATTTTTATGAGCTGTCTGAATCTGTCAATGTCCTGCGCGGAGCGGCTTGATGAACTTAGGGGTAAGATGGGGAAAGACGGAATTGAATTGGATTATACTTTATGGGATAGTTCTGATGGATATCAGATTACACCGGAGGACATTCGGGATTATCCGTCAATAGAGGAAAAGCTGCTTTACTTTCCATACCGATATAACATTACTGTGGATGTGGATGGCAACGAGTATCGTTATCAATGGTGCTTTTTAAGTGATAGGATGTTTGAGCAGCTTTTGGGGGCGGAGCGTGAAGCGGGAGCCGTCTATATCGGAAAAGGCGCGTATGATACACTGAATAGGTTGAGGGAACGTGCCGCCTTGCAGAAGGAGTATGATCATTTCTTTTTGCATTACCGTTTTGAGGGGGACCTTGTCTATCTTGAAGACAAGTTAGTTGTTGATCTGTCGCAGGTAAAGCTGCTTGATGAAGAGCAGACCGCTATTAGTTTGAATTGTCCGGGGATCATTTTTGGGCTAGGGGCTCAGATCAGTCTGTCAGATTGTCTGGTCATGCCGCTGGAAATGATAGAGGAAATGAATTTTGAAACAAGCGCGATGGTCTATCGGGGTGTCACTGCCATCTATCAGGGGGAAAGAGATGATGAGAGTATCTCTGTTCTGATCGGGTTTATCCGTTTTTTGAGCGAGCGGCATCCGAAGCTGCAATATGATATTTCGGATCAGTTTTTGGATTTAGAAAGATCTGCCAGAGACTTGATGATTCCTTATCGAAGATTGCTGTTGGCGGCAATCTCCATGCTGCTCATTATTATGACCGGCATGATCGGGATTTTTATTTTAATCCTGCACCGGAGAAAGAAGGAGCAGGCGGTGTCGCTTGCATACGGCGCTACGAAAGGACAGATCTTTTTAGAGATCTTTTTGGAGGTTTTTCTTTGTTTTGCTGTGGGCGGATTGCTTGCGGGGATGGCGGCGTGGTATGTGACGCCGCAATTGACGATTGGGTATCTGGATCTCACGGGAGCATGGCACGGCTTTACCGTGTGGTGCGCGGTGGGGATCACATTGGCGGAGGTGCTCAGTATCAGCGGGATCGCGCTTGCCGTTGTGGGGCGTGAGAATGTGGCGGGAACGTTGAAGGAATTGTAGGGCAGGAGAATGCGGCGGGAACGCTGAAAGAATTGTAGAATTGTAGGGCGGGAGAATGCGGCGGAGATGCCGAAAGAATTATAAGAGAATGTAGGGAGGATCAGAAGATGGCGTTAATACAGGCGGAAGGTCTGACAAAAATTTATCAGAGCGGTAAAAATGAATATCAGGCATTGCATGGTGTATCTTTTCAGATAGAGAAGGGAGAGTTTGTGGCGGTCACGGGACGCTCCGGCTGCGGAAAAAGCACGCTGCTCAATATTCTCGGCGGGATGGACAGGCAGACGCAGGGGCGTTATCTGTTTGAGGATGCGGATGTCAGCGGAATGAAAAACAGAGCGCTCGCGAATTTCCGAAATAAAAAGATCGGATTTGTTTTTCAATCCTTTTATCTTGCCGGAGAAATGGATGCCGCACATAATGTCGCGCTGCCGATGGGGTACGGAGGGGTCCGGGCTGCACAGCGCAGGCGCAGGGCGGCAGAGCTGCTCGCAGAGGTGGGACTGGAAAATAAGCTAAAGAGCAAGCCGTCGCAAATGTCCGGTGGGGAGCAGCAACGCGTGGCAATCGCACGCGCAATCGCTAATTCGCCGAGTGTGCTGCTTGCCGATGAACCAACCGGAAATCTGGATCATGAAAACGGAAAGCAGATCATGGAGCTGCTCCGGCGGTTAAACAGAGAAGGTCTTACGATCGTGATGGTAACGCATGATTTGGAGCTCGCCGGGCAGACGGACCGTTTGATCAAAATGCAGGATGGGCGCATCATAGAATAAAGGATTCCCCAACCAATCAAAATCACATTATTCGTGCAGAGTACTGTTCTGTCGTCCGATCTTAAGTGCGGCATTGCAGTCTCTGTTCAGTGCGGAGGCACATTCTTTTGGTGTGATCTCCATGGCGAGCAGCGCGCGGATCTGCGGCCAAAACACGTTGCGGACCGAAGTATCGCTGCCCTGCCAGTTTGGGCTGTTGTTCATAAAGTCAACGACATGTACGGAGTTTGCCGTAAATTCGTTTAACATTGAGATCTGATCCTGATATTTTTCGGCGACTGCGCTGCTCGCGGGGATATTTCCGGCAGACAGCTCCAGCCACTCTTCATTTTCATAGAGGAACCGGACAAAATCCTTTGCAGCCTGCACCTTTAGCGCATCGCCGTTGTCGAATATCTCAAAGCCCGTGATAAAGGAAGTTGCCACGTCACCCGGGAAATTCACAAAGCCGTATTCTCCGATATCGTCATAGAGTGTAAAGCTTGCGTTGTTAAATAATGAAATTGCAAGCTGTCCGTTGAGGAACAATTCGTTACAGTCCGCTATTTCCAGATTCTCCGGGTGCGGCGGATACCACCCTCTGTCCACACCGTTTTGAAGCCATGTCAGTGCCTCGATGACCCTTTCATCTTCGAAATCAAAATTCCCCTCTGAATCAAAGATCGTACTGCCGTAGGAACGCAGAAAAGACATGATATGTGTGTCACCCTGATTGTTTTTGCCATACATCATGATGGGATAGGTCCGATCGGGAAGATTGGCGGCAAGGGTGTCGAGGATCGTATTCCAATCTTCCAAGGTCCAATTCTGAATGATGGTGTCATCGGTAAGGTAGGCGTCCAGACCGCATTCCCGAAACAGTTCCTTATTATAGATCAAAATATTCTGCATGCTCAAAAAGGGCATCATATATGTTTTTCCATCTGCCATGCTCATTGCCCAGTAAGCGTCGTCTATGTCGTTCCGCAGTTCGTCCGAAATGATGTCGTCTAACGGAACGACTCTGCCGGTATGCAGATAGGAAGCCATATTAAAATACCCTTCATAGAGAATATCCGTGGCATCATCCGTATCAAAGCAGCCGGTGATGGCTTCCATTTCATCAATATAATCAAAAGCTTCAATCCGGATCGTAACATTGGCCGCCTCATACTGATCGGCAAAAGCTTCGCCCGCCATCTGCAAAAACATGCCGGACTCCGCGATTTCCGGACGGGTCACGGAATTTAACGCCAGTTCGGGCGCTTTGATGATCAGGGTGACGTCCTCTTTCGGGGAGTCCTTTTTATTTTTCCCGCAGCCGGATAAAAGAGCGCTGCATATCGCTGCAGCAAGGAGTACGGATAGGATGCGTTTTTTCATCAGATACCTCCGGTTATTTCAAATTGGCATTCACTTTTTTGAGAAGCACTTTGATATCAATGGGCTTAGAAAGGAAGTCATTCATGCCGCTTTTCATTGCCATGTCCCGATCCTCCTGAAAGGTGTTGGCGGTGCAGGCGTAGATGATAACGGATGACGCGTCTGCGCGGTTCAGCTTCCGTATCGCGGCGGCGGCCGAACAGCCGTCCATAACGGGCATCTGCATATCCATTAAAATAATCTGGTACTCGCCGACTTCGGAGCGTTCAAACAGTTCTACGGCTTCCTGCCCGTTTTGCGCAAGAGCGGTTTCAAAGCCTTCCTCCTTTAAGATTTCCAATAAAATCTCCGCGTTCAGCTCCACATCCTCGGCCACCAGAATTTTGATCGGGCGCTCGGGGGCAGCGTCTGCGGAAGATACGTTTTCGGACTCCGCTGCCTGTGCATCCTCTTTCAGATAATCAGGAATGTCTTTTACGATCACAGCGGGAATCGTAAGGGTAAAGGTGCTTCCGACGTCCAGCTCGCTTTCCACGGTAATATCGCCGCCCAAAGCGGTTGCGAGTATTTTGCTGATCGCCATGCCCAGCCCCGTTCCCTTAATGCCGTTGTTGTTGCGGTTTCGTTCCTGACTGAACGCATCGAAGATTTTGCCAATGTATTCTTTGGAGATACCGATTCCGGTATCTTCACATCGAAAGATCGTGGTCACATGTAACTCATCCGTTTTTTGCTGGCTGACAGAAAAACGGATGGATTTGCCTGCCGGCGTAAATTTGGCCGCATTCCCTATAATGTTCATCAAAATCTGTTTGATGCGGGTGGCGTCGCTTTCAATGCATGGCTCGATCAAATCCTGTTCTACGGTAAAGGACACGCCGCGCGGTTCGATATTGCCGGACTGCATGGCGGTAATATCGTCTACCAGAACGGGGATCAGCAGCGGTTCGCGAATCAGATCCACTTTGCCGGACTGGAGCTTTGACATGTCTAGGATATCGTTGACGAGCGAGAGGAGATAATTCGCGGTGCTGTGGGATTTGTTCAGCCATTCTTTGATCTGGGATCTCCGGCTGTCGTCGTCGATATGAACCATCATCAGATGGTTCATGCCGATCAGCCCGTTTAAGGGCGTGCGGATCTCATGGCTCATGTTGGAGAGAAACTCCCTTTGAGAGAGCGCTTTTTCCGTGGCGCGAATGGTCTTTTTCTGATGCCACATCATCACCAGCAGCATGAGGATCACGGCCGCGATGCAGATGGAGAGCATGATGACGCTCATCGTAATAAACACGCGGCTTCGCTCCGTGTACACTGCTTCGTTTACCGACATGACAAAGTACAGGTCGATGTCGTTTCCGAATGGGATAAAATAAAACAATTCCCGGGATGTTTCATCGACATGTGTGTGATAAAAGCCGAAGGTCTCCAAATTCATGAGCTTTTCACGAACCTCTTCATTCGTCAGATCGGAATGCGCGGACTCCAGCAAATGTTCGAAAAGGTTATTCTGTTTATTTAAGTAGATTTCCTTGTTGATGTTGACGATATAGTTTCCTTCCATATCGATCAGGGCGCTGTGACCGCGGCTTTCTCCGTTTTTGATAAAGCTGTCGATCACCATGTTATCCTGAATGGATGAAATATCACTGATTCCGATCAGCGCAAGCATTTTGACTCCATCCACTTCGAAATCGTGCAGCCGGACGCCGTAAAGGATGTTTTCTTTGGAATGCCAGCCGCTGGCCGCTTTATCGTCGAAGCGCACGATCACATGCTCTTTGCCGCCTGAAAAATAGGACAAAAAATCAAATTCTCTGTTCATGCTGATGTTGCCGGGCGTGTAGGTGACAAATTTATCCGTATAGACCGTGCCGTCCTCCGCAAGCAGATAGATATGGGAAAATCCGCTGGAAGCGCATTCCAGATTCATGCGGATTTCGATTTCCTGTAAGGTATCACAGCGGATGCTTAAGAAACGTTCATGAATCTCATGTAAATCTTTCCAGCAAATCTCAATATAGGATTGAATGGCGGCTTTATCATGCTCGGCAATCTCGCTGACCGAGCCGGTGATATTATACAGAATGGTCCGGTTTAGCTGCCGGATATAAAAAAATGTAGCAAGAGAGACGATTGCTAACGTAGAAATAATGAGTAAGAAATAAATAAAGTGGTGATTTTTTTTCATCTTTTTGTGCCTCCCACCGTGTTACCCTCTTCCGTGCCGATCGTTCTTATAGGTACGGCTGATGAGACAAGCTATGCTTACTAAATAATATAAGATAGAGGTACCAAAATTGCAATGGGTATCTTGATTTTTTGGGGAGATAAAAAAGCTTGCAAAAACTCTAAAATCCCGTATTATGATATTATAACATGTGAACTGCCAAGATGAAAGAATGAGGGATGAAAATGAAGATCAAAAAAAAATCTGAACTTGTCAGATCTGTTTCGGAATTAAAGGAAGCGGATTATGAGAATTTCCCGGAGCTTCAGGATATATATGAAAGACTGCAGAACGGCCGGGGGCAGCTTGCGGAGGTGTTTGACAAGAATATCAAAGCGGTGATGCAGATTAGTTCTCTTGACCTTACCATGCAGTATCAGACGCAAAAAATCATGGAGATTTCCAATCATATCAAGATGGCGTCAGAAAGGATTTTCGGTACATCGGGTCGTTATGATGGGGTCGGGGGTGCCGATAACCAGCATACGGAACTGACAAACACCATTGTTGAAGTTGCATCGGAAACGGACGGTGTTTATCGGAAGATTGAGCAGGGGCAGAATGAGCTGACCGCGATCAAAGAGCTTTCCGAACATGCCATTGCGACATCCCAAAAGCTGGAGCAGGATATGAATGGTCTGTTCCAGATCATTGACAATATCGGGCAGATCGTTTCCGGGATTTCGACGATTTCCATGCAGACGAATCTTCTTGCGCTGAACGCAAGCGTGGAAGCGGCAAGGGCAGGCGAGGCAGGACGGGGCTTTTCAGTCGTCGCGGGTGAAATCCGCGAGCTTGCCGAGGAAACCCAAAAGCTGACCGGCAGTATGGATGATTTTTTGGAGGGCGTCCGCAATGCGTCGCGTGCAAGCGTTAAAAGTACAGAGGAAACGGTGAAAGCGCTGGAAAGCGTGACAGATCGGATCAGCAATGTATGGAAATTGAACAATGACAATCAGGCGCATGTTGCCAAAGTCAATGAATCGATCAGCTCGATCGCAGGGATCAGTGAAGAGCTCAGCAGTTCCATGACGGAAATGGAAAACCAGCTAAGAGAGAGCACGGATTTTATGAGACAGGTCGGTCTTGATCTGGGAGAGGCCGTAAAACCGGTGGCAGGGATTGAACAGAATCTCGATGATGCCGTCAAACAGATCGGCAATATGACGGAGGATGCGTTTTATCATTTGGATCGTTCGGAATTTGCAAAATATGTACAGAATGCGATCACCGCGCACCGCACATGGCTTGCGAATCTGCAAAAGATGGTGAGCAATCGTGCGCTGACGCCGCTGCAGCTTGATTCCCATAAGTGCGGATTCGGTCATTTTTATTATGCGCTTACTCCGCAGATTCCGGAGGTTCTTCCGCTTTGGAGGGCGCTGGGAGAAAAACACAAGCGATTCCACCAGTTTGGCGCGGAAGTGATGCAGGCGATCCACAATGAGCAGTATGCCCGCGCAGAGCAGATCTACAGGGAAGCCGAAGCCTATTCCGGCGGACTGCTGGATGATCTTCAAAAAATCAGTTATTATGCAACAACCTCATAAAAAAAGATTGCTTCGCAATCTTTCGAAGAATTGCAAAGCAATTCTTCCGGGCGTGAGGAAATTACTATAAGATAGAAAGAAACGTGCCGCGGAAACGCGGCACGTTAAACGTTAAGTCCGATGGTTGATATCTCTCATAAATGCGATCATGCGTGTAAGCTGATCCTTGTTCATACAATTCATTTCTTTCAGAGCAACTGCGATCTCAAACGGAAACGGCTCGTCCATATTGAAAAACTCCTGCGGCGTGATATGAAAATAATCGCAAATATCAAAGAACGTGCTCATGCTCGGAAGTGTTTTCTCGTTTTCAATCTTATTAATATAACTCTCGCTTAAACCAAGCGAAAGGCTCATGTCACGTGCGGAAACGTCTTTATCCATTCTAAGCTTTGTAAGGCGGCTGCAGAATTCTTTTCTGTAAGTATGATTTTTCATAAAACTACCTGTCCTTGTTGTGCTTTTTTATCGTTTCTCAAGTAAGAGAATCAAAATCCGTGTTGTCCCTATCATTATAGAATATGCCGACTTCAAAATCGGATAGATGAATGCTGTATTTGCAGAATAGTGCATACAGGTAGTATGCGCCGGCGGGTGGAGTGGGGAAATGTAAATGATTGGAAGAAAGGGTTTGCCACAGAAGTTTATTTTTGAACTCCGATATGAATGAAACATATAGAAGCAAGATGAAAGCTGTGGTATGATAATAAGTGATTTATTTTTACAAAAAATGCTGTTTGCGAGATGAGAGGGTAAGGGTTATGGGAGAGGGAGAAGCGGAAACGAGCTGGGAAAACGAATTAGATGGTGGCATGAATGAGGAAAGGAAAATTGGTGCGTGATCACATTCCGCAGATCATCATTGCGGATGGGAAGAAGCCTATTACAAGAATATTAGATGACGAAGAGTATCTGAAAGAGCTGGATCAGAAATTAAATGAAGAAGTAGCGGAGTATCAGGAGGACAAGTCCATTGAGGAAATGGCGGATGTGCTGGAAGTGTTATTTGCGATCTGCGAGGCGCGCGGACATTCCGTAGAAGATCTGATGGAAGTGCGGAATGCGAAAAGAGAAAAACGCGGCGGTTTTGAGAAGAGGATTTTTTGGAGTGGGAACAAATGATGCAATTTGCAATTGACGCACATTATTATAACAAATTAGATATTGAAGGTTTTTCGCGCATGATGAAGGACCCGTCCTACTGCTATAAGTTTTATTGGCTGGAGGCGATCGTGCAACTCATATCGGAGAACAGAACGGAAGCAGCCTATGATGAGATCATTGATGAGATGATTTCGAATGCATGGTATTCGGTTTTGGAATTCCATATTCATTTAAGCGGTATTTGGGGTGCCGGGGGAATCAAGGATAATCTGGAAAGAGCCGTGGTCAAATTGAAAGACTTGAGCGGCCTGCCGGCAAATGCATCGAAGGTGGAGATCAAAAATGCGATCAAACAGTTTGAGCAGGAGCTTCATGCGGAAAAGCAGGCATTGACGCTAAACGTGCCTTATAAAGCGCTATCAGGGTTCGCAAATAAGGGCGGTGAGAAAATCAGTCTGGACAGCAGTGCGGGCAGAATGATGGCTTATTATAACAAGCTGAGTTCCGGCGATAGATTGCTTCCCTATACATTCGGAAATGAGAATGGTTTGAGGAGAAAGCTGACATTCAGCGATGCCTGGATTCAGATGATCAAGGACAATACGGTCGCAATCTTAGGGTGGATACAGTGTGAAAAAGTAAAGTGGTTACAAAATAATAATCCGGAAGTGCCGGGACTTATTTATAAGCTTGCACCGCTGGACGAGAAGATGCGGAAGCTTTCGCATGTGCGAAAGCTATGGGACGGCATTCTCGAATTGCGGAGCGTGACGGATGTATTCACGGATAAACCGATTGATGAAAAGAATTATGATGTGGATCATTTTATTCCGTGGTCGTTTGTTATGAATGATGAACTCTGGAATCTGATGCCGATGGATTCTTCTTTGAATTCTTCGAAGAATAACCGATTACCGGATTGGAATGATTATTTCGTTCGGTTTGCAAAAAATCAGTACATGATGTATGAGATGATTCATGGGGTAGCAGGAATTCGAAAGCGGTACGAGGATTGCTACAGGGATAACCTGCATTCTATTTGGGCGAACAAGGAGCTGTATCGGGAAGGGAATTCGGAGACGGAATTTTACGGAATCCTGGAGAAAAATATGAGACCGGTATATGACTCCGCCAGACGTCAGGGGTATGATGTTTGGGAGAGAAGGGTGGGGTGAGAGGAAAACTACGTGAAAGCAGGAACTTGTTATGTTGAACGCTGAAATGTGCAAAGAAATAGACAAGGCAACTGCTGCAGTAACCCTGTTATGGACTATGAGGAATAGGTTGTAATGGTATTATGTGATTCTGCTACAGTTTTTTCGTGCGAAAGTCATCATTTGACGCCTCTTCGCACATTATGGGGGATGTTGTCAAACAACTAATTGACGATATAAATGGTAAAGTTTATAATGTAGTTTAGATCATGTGTAAAGGCTACATAAAATATTAGTCATAGGGGATTGATGATGAGAAGTCCAAACTGGAAGGGTGAAGAGCTCAAAATAGCATTAGAGCTATATTTGTCAAAGGACTTAGACTGGCTGGCAAAGATGACAGATTCTACTCCGGAGGTTATGCTGCTTAGTCAGCTATTGAATGGCATGGATTTTTTTGAAGATCCAAAACCAGAGAAGTTTCGAAGCCGTGGTTCTATACGCATGAAGTTATCTAATTTTAAGGCATTGGATAGCAGATATGGGAAGTTATCTTTATCTAATATAGGACTAATGGATAAAGAGATATGGAATCAGTATCATGACAATCTCCCTCTTCTAAAAAGGGAGTGTCAAATGATAGTGTCTCGTCATTTTAGGGGAAAGAGAACTCGTGAACTTGATGAATATGTCTCTCGATTTGGAATGAGAAAGAATGCTGCAAACGTTTCTGCGGAATTTATGATATTTGCAAATGACACATATATTTTGGCTTCACGGTATAGAGAAAAAGCTTTGTGGGAGTCAGATTTAGAGCGATCTCAAAAGATAATAGATACGTGTTATCAGATAATGAAAGCACTAGAATGGTGCAAATCCAAAAACCAAATTAGCAATGGGTTACAAAAAAAGACTTGTGAATACCAAGAACATGGAGGAATAAATCAAGTTCCTGTAAAGGGAAATGAAGAAAAGGTAGGAAAGCATGTTCAGACTACGTTTGGAAAGCTTGTGGAGCAAGGTTTTATAACAGGGAATGTCTTAAATGATTTGCTGGATGTTGAATGGAGTAGACAACATCTTCATTTAGGACATCCGTTTATCAAAGAAATAGATTCTGAAAAGAAGATAAGTAGTCAGTTACGAGATCGGAATGGTTATCTGAGATATTGGAAGCGCGTATACGTGATTGATGGCAAAAAATATTGTGTTTGTAAAGAATGGTATGAATCTGGCAGAATGTACTTTGATGAGTGGGTCGCCGACCTTGTTAAAAAGAAGTCTCTTGGTTTAAGTGAGACGAATTTGATTTCAATACTTACTTTTATAAAAGATAAAGATCAAAAATCAGTAAGTATAAAAAGAGAAGAGATTTTTGAAAAACTAAATGTCACGGACAAAGATAGTGTAGTAAAAAGATTTCTGGATATGGGATTAATAGCTCCTTTCCGAGGAAACAAAAGAGAACTGGTTATAGATGACTATGATTTACTGTTTGAGATGATAGAAAACCCAAAAAAATACATTTGAGGACACAAAATATGAAATTAGAAGATATTAATTGCCAACCATATGCCCCTGTTTTAATGGAATCAACGAGAGCAATTGGATATTCCATAGAGTCTGCAGTAGCAGATATTTTGGATAATAGTGTTGCTGCTAAGGCACGGAATATTTCTATTTCATATAATTGCCACACGAATCCATATGTTGCGATTATTGATGATGGGGAAGGAATGGACGGTGATAAAATAACAGAATCTATGAGATATGGTAGCGCAAGTCCTACTGAGGAACGTGATCCAGATGACTTGGGAAGGTATGGTTTGGGATTGAAGACAGCGTCTTTGTCTCAATGCAGAAGTCTGACCGTGATATCAAAACAGGGAGAAAAGATAGAAGGGCGTCGTTGGGATCTGGATCATATTAAATTTACACAAAAATGGAGTCTTGAACAGCTGGATGAAAAAGAGATTTCGGAACAAATGGAAATCGATAAATTATTGGGACAAGAATCTGGAACGATGGTTCTTTGGACGAGGCTTGATAAAATAAAGACGGGTTCGTTAACCTTAGAAAAGTCAATTGAAGAAAAGATGGAATCAGTGCAAAGGCATCTGGAATTAGTGTTCCACCGCTATTTGTCAGGAGATGGAGTATCGAAAATACAGATATCTATTAATGGCAATAGATTGATTGCATTTGATCCGTTTTTTGTAACTAAGAGCACCGTTGTTATGGATGATGAAAAAATAGAAATTCCAGGGAGAAAAGAGAAAGTAATAATTCGTCCGTTTGTTTTGCCACATCCATCGAATATGTCAAAGGAGGAGCTGGAGAAGTATGGTGGAAAAGAAGGCTTAAGAAATCTACAGGGCTTTTATATTTATCGAAATAAGAGATTATTAACCTGGGGTACGTGGTTTAAGCTGATACGTATGGACGAGTTTTCTAAATTAGCAAGAGTGCGTGTGGATATACCTAATTCACTTGATGATCTTTGGACTTTAGATGTAAAGAAATCTACCGCCTATCCTCCAGAGATAGTGAAAACAAGGTTAAAACAGATTGTTGGAACAATGTCAAATGGTAGCAAACGTACATGGACATTTCGACAGAGAAAAGAGATGGAGGATAATATTATTCATGTATGGGATAAGGTAGAGACGCGTGAAGGAATAAAATATGTAGTTAATATGGAACATCCTGCGTTGACAGCTCTTAGAGGAAAACTGGATGATGATTCACAAAGATTATTAGAACAATACTTAAAGACGGTACAGAATAATTTGCCATTTAATAACCTGCATCATGATCTTCAATCAGATGTAAAAATTCTTCAGGATAAAGAAAGTGATGAAAGCAAGAGAGTAAAAATGATGGCAAAGCAGATTATTCGGCAGGCTGTTGCTGATGATCACATTGAAATGACCATGAAAAATTTTGAAAAAATAGAACCATTTATGTATTACATGGGAGAAATTCAAAAAGTATATGCAGAGGTGAAGATAAATGGCTGATTTAAAATTGGTTGAAACTATGGTTCGTGGAATGTTGAAAAATAATATAGGCGATGCTAATCCATCAGAGGAAGATATAAAAAAGGCAATAGATCAAGTATCATTATTGCTTCCGATAGATAATACAAGTAAGGATTATCTCGAAAGAATCCTGCAATCAAGTTACAAGGTCAGAATGGACCTTGGAAATGGCGTTGTGAATGAGGCTACATATCACCCATGGTTAGCAAATCGAAAGGCAACTATGTCTACATATTATTGGGATAGATATTATAGATATCTGGAGTTGGATCAAGGATGGGACCCGGAGGTTATAAGTACTTTAGGTGATGTTAGTGATGAGATTCTGGATCTGTGCGGGAATCCCGAAGAAGCAGGAATTTGGAAGAGAAAGGGACTAATATTAGGAGATATTCAGTCTGGAAAGACATCTAACTATTTAGCCCTTTGCAATAAAGCGGCGGATGCCGGATATAAAATTATAATATTACTTACAGGTACGATAGAAAGTTTAAGAAAACAGACCCAGGAGCGAGTAGATGCTGGATTTGTTGGACTTAATAGCAGAAACGTTTTACAAAAGAATCCAGAGAAAAAGTTTATTGGAGTAGGTAATATAGATAGTAACCGTACAGCCTTGCCTTTTACGGATATAATTTCAGATTTTAATTCCTCTAAATTGCAGGCTTTAAATTTTACTATTAAAGGGATGCCAGAGCCGGTTATTTTGGTTTTGAAAAAGAACAAAAGCGTTTTGGAAAATTTAGCAACATGGCTTAGTACGAGAAACACGTCTCACATTGGTGCAAAAATAGATTTACCGTTGCTATTGATTGATGATGAGGCTGATAATGCATCTGTTAATACCAATAAGCCAGACAAAAGCCCAACGACAATTAATAATGCAATTGTAGAAGTATTAAAGTTATTCGAAAGATCTTCTTATGTTGCAGTTACTGCTACACCATTTGCTAATATATTTATCGATCCTGATCTGGATAAAGGAACGGATGAGTTTAATCTGTTTCCAAGTGATTTTATATATTCTTTGTCCGCGCCTACCAACTATATTGGGGCCAGTAAGATTTTTCCAGAAGATGCGGAGTATTCAGATGCGTTGGAACCCATAGATGATGTTTTGATAAATATTAATAACGGAACATATGTATTTAGATCTAAGGCAAAATCTAATCACGTTGTTCCGTATTTACCAGAGAGCTTAAAAAAAGCGGTTAAGTGTTTTTTTGCTGTAAATGCAGCTATCGATTTATGTGGGAATAAGAAAAGTCATAGATCCATGCTGATTAATGTTAGTCAGTATGTTAATGTGCAGAACCAAGTATTTGATATGGTTTCTGACTATCTGAAGAAATATCAAACAAAAATTCATGCATATTCAAAGCTGGGTATGGATAAAGCGGAAGAGTGTCAAGAAATAAAAGATTTACTGGATTTATGGCGAGAATTTCAGTTGGATATAAAGACAGGGCATTCAGCTGAAGAATTCCTTGAAGCACTCAATGAGGCAGTTGCACCAATTCAGTTACGACTGGTTAACCAGAAGGCTAAAGAAAAGGGGGTTGAGCGTCTGGATTATGAGCCATATAAAGAAAATGGTCTCCGGGTTATAGCTGTGGGAGGGAATAGCCTTTCAAGAGGACTCACATTAGAAGGTCTTTGTGTAAGTTATTTTGATCGTAATTCTCAGATGTATGACACATTAATGCAGATGGGACGATGGTTCGGATATAGAAAAGGGTATGAAAAACTTTTCAAAATCTGGATGGAGCCAACAGCGATGAGTTGGTATCAGTACATTTCAGATGCAACGATTGAATTGAAAAACGAAATTATTGAGATGAGAAGAGTTGGTCTTACACCGAAAGAGTTTGGTCTTAAAGTTCAGCAGAACATGGTTTCATTGTTTGTTACTGCAAGAAGTAAAATGCGTGCGACACGAACAGTAGAACAGTGGGTCTCTTTGGCGGCTGAAGTGGTTGAAACACCGAGACTTATTGCTAATATAGATAAATGTTTAAAAATCAATCTGGATCTGACAAATGAGCTGCTGTCAAATATCGAAAATGAGGGAACACATATTGATCCCAAATATAACTTTACAGCTAATAGGGCAATCTATACGGGTGTGGATAAAGATGTCATAGCCAAATACATAGGTGCTTTTGTTTCGCATCCACGTCACATACCATTTAATGCAAAAGATTTGTCTGAGCATATTCAAAATTCATCTGAGTATCTGACATGGACAGTTGCTGTTGTTGGCGGTAGTGGGGAAGAACTTGAAGCACAGTACTTTGATGAGTTATTACTGGATAAGGGGCTTCATTATTCAAGCCGTATCATGCAGAGAGACGATAACTGCTTGCTTATTTATGGGCAAAGAGCCAGAGTCGGCGTACCAGGTGCAACAAAATATGGTTTGACACAAAAAGAAATAGAAGAAGTTGAAAGTGAGTTTAAAAGCCGAGAAGAGAATAAAGGGAAGAAAACTATACCAGATAAACCATATTTGAGATTAAAAAGAGAGCCTGTATTACTGATTTATTTTATAAAGATTAATCAAGAAAAGAATCATGGTGATAAATCTGATGCGGAATCAATCAAGCTGGTTGGAGACTTCCCAGTTGTGGGCTTAGGTATTGGATTTCCTGGGGCATATGAAGGAGCTTCAGCAGAAAGTACAAAGGTTAAGTATGTATTGAACAGGGTTAGTGAGCGTGACATGCTTAACTTTGAGGAGGATTCTGAAGATGAGGACGAGTGATTTTACTGATAAATGGAATGAGTTTCGTGGACAGAATGGGTATTTGCAGAGACTCGATCCGACTCATCCTATGGATTTCTTTATTGGTGTAAGCCAAAAGGGATATGATGAATTGGCTCTTATGACGGTGATAGAACCGGCTCGATTAACATCCAGTAAAGCTTTGGAGGTTGAAAAAGGGATCCGGAAGGATGGAAGATGGGCGACTCAGATATATTCAATAGAACAAGGGAATCAGGAAATATTTGCACGATTATGCCTGGATCTGGTTGAATGTTCTTCAAATTGTAAGAACGAGGCTGATGGACTTAGTAGTGTCACACGCAGGTATTTGGCATGGCAGAGGCTGTTTGCCAGAGCGAAAGAGATTTTACCTACAAATATATTAAAGGGACTGATAGGGGAAATTGCGTTTGCGAAGCTACTTATTGATCGGGGGTTCAGTAAAGATGAGGTCATTGCTGCATGGGTTGGACCAGATGGTGCAGACCGAGATTTTGTCATGCCAAATGCATGGTATGAAAATAAAGCAATATCTACGGGGAAAGATAAAGTAACAATATCTTCATTAAATCAGCTGGAAATAGACAGCAAAGGATTTCTTACTGTTGTATATGTAGATGAATCATCAAGCACAGATCCAAATGCATTTAATGTTAAATCGTATATTGATGCTTTTCGTAACGAAATATCCGATGCACCTGAGGCAGCAAATCTTTTTGAACAAAAACTGATATCTGTTGGATATATCGATAAGAAGCCATATGAAAGTATCTATTTTGTCAAAGGTGATCGTTTTTATTATGAAGTTAATGCGACATTTCCCAGACTCGTTACTAAGAATGTTCCGACAGAGATTGTAGAAGTCCGGTACGATCTTTCTGTAGCAGGAATTCAGCCATGGAAGATTGGAGAAGATCAGATATGGAACTATCAGAGTATAGAAAAGATTATTTAGAAAACGTAAAAACGCTGGCGGCAGCTGAAAGCGAAGGCACAGTCTCTACATTTGTAAATACTGTTTTAGAGAATTTACAGGAAATGAATGTTATTACTGATTATGAATTGTGTTATTCAACCGGAAAGTATGGGAGAAAGAATTTCAGAGTTGACGCATATTCATTTGATGATTATGATTATTCTATGTCCATTTTCATAGCCGATTTTGATGGGGAAGAGGAACTGACGACATTAACACTTACGGATGCCAATGCATTATTTGAGCGGATATATACATTTTTAGATGGAAGTTTGCATGGCAATTTTAGAAATGAAATGGAAATCAGTACACCAGCCTATGATTTAGTAGAACGTATAATTAATCTTGAGGGAACCATAAGAAAATATCGTTTTTTTATTTTGACAGATAAAGAAATGAGCGGTAAGATTGCCGCATTTAAACAAGGTAAGATTGATAGCATAGGAATAGAATACAATATCTGGGATGTTCGACGATTGTATCGCGTTATGAGCACTGGGGATGGGCATGAACCTGTAGAAATAGATTTTAATAAGCTGGTAGGAAATGGTTTACCATGTCTGGAGGCGAGTGATGTCTCTATTGACGATATACAATGTTTGTTATGCGTAATACCTGGGAAAACACTTGCTGATTTATATGATCTATATGGAAGTACCTTACTTGAAGGAAATGTAAGATCATTTTTGTCAACGAGAGGAGCTGTAAACAAGAATATTAGAAAGACAATACTTGAAGCCGACGGTGAGAGTAAGAGAATGTTTTTTTCATATAATAATGGTATTTCGGCAACGGCAACAAGTGTAACCACTGAGGATAGGGAAAACGGCAAATTTATAACATCTATTAATAATTTGCAGATAGTTAATGGTGGTCAGACGACAGCATCCTTATCGAACGCAAGGTTTAAGGATAAGGCCGATTTATCAGGAATTTTTGTACAAATGAAATTAACAGTGATTCCTGATCGTGGTCGAGCACAAATATTGATACCAAAGATATCCCGAGGTTCTAATAATCAGAATAAAGTATCGGATGCTGATTTCTTTTCAAATCATGAATTTAATGTACGTATGCAGCAGATTTCTAGAAGAGTATATGCCCCTGCAGTTAACGGATTGCAATATGAGACACATTGGTTCTTTGAAAGATCCAGAGGTCAATATGAGCAGGAGCAGAGCAAAATGACGAAATCTGAGAAGAAAAAGTATCAGATGCAGAATCCCAAAGATCAGAAGATTACAAAGACAGATTTTGCAAAATACCAGAACACATGGAGAGAGCTTCCATATTTTGTAAGCATGGGTGCTCAAAAGAATTTTACTAAATTTGCTCATTATATTGTTGATGAATGGAATAAGGATGAGGTTCAGTTTAATGAACAATATTTTCGGGACACGGTTGTTATAGCAATTATGTTTAAGTGTATTGATAAACTTATTCCAAAACAGGATTGGTATGAGAAAGGTTATAAAGCAAATATTATTGTATATACGCTGTCCTTTTTCCGTTATTTGATAAATGTGCAGTATCCTGGTGCGGCATTAAATATGCGTTATATTTGGGATAAACAAAGAGTTCCTGATTGTGTTAATGATGAATTTACAAGCCTCTCGAAGTTGGTTTTTGAACATATTACTGCAGAGGATAGACCAATCACAAATGTTACTGAATGGTGTAAAAAAGAACAGTGCTGGATAATGTTAAAAGCAAAATCTTATATCCTGAATTCTAAAATAGCGGAAGTTCTTCTTACAAAAGAGGAACAGAAGAAGGAAAAATCTGATGGAAGAAAAGAACAGGTTTTGATCAGTGGGATTCAGGTTCAAGCGGAAGTAGTCAAAAAAGGGCAGGAGTATTGGGAAAAAGCATTATTCTGGGGGAGGGAAAGAAAGATTCTTACACAAGTAGAAGTCAGTTTTTTGACATCTGCAACAAGGATGAATTATGGAAGGATCCCATCTGAGAAACAATGCCAACGCATAGTAAATATTGAAGCTAAACTAATAGATGAAGGATTCACCGGAAAGTAGGAAAATATGAGGGTAGCATCACTTTTCTGCGGATGCGGTGGACTAGATATGGGTTTTGTTAAAGCCGGGTATGATATAGTCTGGTCTAATGATTTTGATAAATATGCCGTTCAAACATATAATTTAAATTTTAATCATCCAGCCGTATGCGGAGATATAAATAAAATTGATTTAAATGATATTCCCGAACATGATGTTTTGATAGGTGGATTTCCGTGCCAGCCATTTAGTATGATGGGAAAAGAACAGGGATTTTCGGATCACAGAGGAACTCTGTTTTTCAAAGTCATGGAAATAATTAATAATCAGAGAGAACGGGGGCATCAGCCAAGAATAGTTGTTCTTGAAAATGTACGCAATTTAATGACGCATGATAAAGGAAGAACGTTTGCGGTAATGAAACAAGAATTGGAAAAGCTGGAATATCATGTATTTCCTGCAAATCTTAATAGCGCCGATTATGGGGTCCCTCAAACAAGAAATAGGGTTTTCTTAGTCTGTCTTATGGATGACATTAAATATATTTTCCCCGCGCCAGAGAGAAATGAAAAAAAAGTACAAGATATATTAGAACAAAATGTAAAAGATAAATACTTTTTGTCAGAGCGAATATTAAAGACCATTATGTCTAATGGGACTGGAGGTTATTATGCAAAATCAGAAATTGATTTGCCTATTGCGAGACCTCTTACGGCGACGATGGCAAAAATGCATCGGGCCTGTCAGGACAATTATGTCACACAGGAAAAAGGTGTAAGAAGATTGACACCAAGGGAGTGTGCCAGACTTCAAGGATTCCCTGAGACTTTTAAAATAGAAGTTTCAGATGCCCAGGCATATAAACAGTTCGGAAATGCTGTTACCGTAAATGTTTCATACGCGATAGCAAAAAGTATTTTGGAACAGGTGGAGAATGAATAAAGATTTGAAAGACTTGATAAGAATATTGTCACTATTTGATATGGAAGAGGAATCTGAGAATGTAACTTCTGAGCTATTACACAAAATATGTGAGCAGACTACAGATCCGGTCAGATCAGATAAACATGACTATCTTTTGAGTCATTTAGATGAAGTGAAGGCTCTTTTTAGGGGGAGATTTGCTGGTATTAGTGCAGGGTGCAAAGAAAATAATTGTGATAGTTGTATTATAAAAAAATGGTGTAACCATTACAGAAATATTTGTCAGTCAAAAGAGGAAGCGCTTGAAGAGCCAATTTATGCTGATTTCTTTTGTGGCGCAGGGGGATTGTCATGGGGATTTCATCGTGCAGGATTTAAATTAAGTCTGGCAAATGATATACAAGAGTGCTGTATCGATACAATAGCATTAAATCACCCGGAGATTTCAGGAAAGCATATTATTGCAGGTGATATTAATGATGTGCTTTCGAATATAGAAGCAGTTTCCAAGTATGCAAATGTGGATGTGGTGATAGGAGGTCCGCCATGTCAAGGATTTAGTATGGCTAATCGTCAAAGACTTATTGATGATCCAAGAAATCATTTATATAAAAGTTTTATTCAGGCAATAAAGATATTAAATCCAAAATTTTTTGTGATGGAGAATGTGAGGGGAATGCTCGGGGCAAGGAAGCAAATAGAAGAAGATTTTTTTAATATAAATTATACTGCGACAGCCCATATTTTGAATGCCCAAAATTTTGGCGTCCCGCAAAATAGAAGAAGGGTCATTTTTATTGGAAATAGATTAGGCGTTGATAATGAAGAAATATTTGAGGAGATTTTTGATATAGCGAATGGGAGACATGATTATGTCTTGGCGGATGCGTTATGTGGAATGCCACCCTTGAAAGCGAAGAGAAGGGCAAATGCCACTGAGGTGGAAGATTCCGAATCGGGATACACTTTTGCGCTGCGCGGTGATCAGGATAGTAATGCTTATATTGAAACCATAAATGAAGGAAGGGATATTAGGATACAATTTAATCATAAAGCTCGCTATAATAATGAGAGAGATATAGAAATATTCCGAAGAATGACTCCTGGTGATAACTCGGCTGACCCTAAGATAGCTGATATTATGCCATATAAAAGAAGAGAAAAAATATTTAAGGATAAATACTTTAAATTGGAGCCGGATAAGCCATGTAAAACAATTACGGCGCACATGAAGTTTGATTGTAATATGTATATTCATCCATCACAGGCGAGAGGACTTACGCCTAGAGAGGCTGCAAGAATACAGTCCTATCCGGATGATTATTTCTTTAGAGGTTCATTTACGAAAACATATATGCAAGTTGGTAATTCTGTTCCGCCATTATTAAGTGAAGCTATAGCTATTGCGTTAAAGAAGAAATTGCAGGAGGTGCATTAGATGGCTGCATATGACATGCTTATGGAGCTGATTCAAGAATACTTTACAGATTTGGGATATAGCAATTGCTATGTTGAGAAGTATTTCTCGAATGAAACATTTAAAGAGCTGGTTTCAATAAGATTGGCCAATGCTAATGTAATGATAAAAAATAAGACGGATAGATCAAGCCATCAGACACATATTGCGGTAACGGGCGAAGCAATTGATTTCTTCTATAATGCCGAGAATTTCATGTCATTAGATAATAAAACGGTTGAAAAAAGGAAAGTATATGTATCGGAGCAGAATTTAATTGCTTTATCCGGACAGGATAAAGCGGTCGATAATACGGAAATGATTAATCGATTAATGGGATATGTTACTCTCGGTAAAAGAACCCAGAAGCAAGTTCAATTATCAAAAAGAAATTCAGAGAATAGTGAGTGCTTTAATGCGTTAAGACTCGGTCTGTTTGAAAATGATTTGCTGATTATGCTCAAGTATCGGAATGAAGATTCGATGTTAGCGGTAGGAATACCGCAGACTTTTTATCTTGATTATATTCCTAATTATGTAAGCAAGTATGAAACAAATACATATTTAAGATTGCCATTAAGACAGTAATAAAAATAGCGTCAGAGCGGTGAAAATTGGATGAAAAAATGACGCTGTTTAAATAAATGCAGGCATTATGTGTAAGTCAGAGCATAAGTTCAATCGGGCTGACTGGAAGGCTGGGAACAACACCTCTAGAGTTCAGTGAAGAATGAAGAAAAGTGGTTTTATGGTAGATAAAATTGAATTAGATAGTTGAGACTGTAAGAATAAAGTTTGAGAGAAATATTGTATTGAAAAATGGAGGGATTATTTAGCTTTTTATGGGGGCAGGATAAATGGATGTACTAACTTCGGAACAGCGCCATAAGAACATGAAGAACATAAGGGGTAAGGATACAAAGATAGAAGTTATTCTTCGAAAAGCGTTATGGAAAAAAGGATATAGATACAGAAAAAATTATAGAGATCTTCCGGGTAGTCCAGATATTGCACTAACAAAGTATAAGATTGCTATTTTTTGCGATGGAGAGTTCTTCCATGGTAAGGACTGGGAGGTATTAAAACCTCGACTGGAGAAAAGTAATAATAGTGCATTTTGGATTAGTAAAATTTCGAGAAATCGAGTACGAGATGATGAGGTAAATAAAAAACTTTTGTTTAAGGGATGGATCGTGATTCGATTCTGGGGAAACGATGTAAAGAAAAACACGGATGAGTGTGTGAAGGTAATAGAGGAAACAATATTTGAACAGAGAGTTGAAGCAGAAGATTTGTAGTTATGAGCATGAAAATCTTTGCATTATGTCTGGTATAAATGGCGTTATCTCTCGGCCCGGGATTCCATGTCTTCACAGCGATTTTATAGGGTGTGCGCCTGCTTGTTTTTTGGCGAGGAGCATTGTATGGATCTTTTCAATACCGTCTTTCTGGCAGTTCCTCATAGGGTCACAGTAGTTAATGCCTGTTTTATTATACAGGTATGGAGGCGAAACAATGGCCGATAATGTAAATGGTGTTAATTGTGCGGATATTTACGCAGAAGAAATGAAAAGAAGTCTTAAGACATTAAAGAGATTTCGAGAGGCATGGCTTCGTTCGCCATCTATTTGGAATGCGGAATTGTTTCAGTATGCAGATTTGGATTTCTATTTTTATCGCTTTGCTATAGATTGTCAAGAACAGAGTACTGAATCGTTGCTTACGGCGATCCTTTATAAAGTAATGGATAGGTATGGATTATCTTTTGAGGTTCCCGATGATAGAAGAAATGCACCATTTGTATTTATTATTTGCGAAAGAGAGAAGAGAGTGGGGTGTACATATACTGACTTTTGCTCAGATAAAGACATAAACGGTATCTTTCATACTTATAATGTCGATGAGGCGTATATTATCAGAACATGGAAGCCAGGCAGATCTGATGAATGGATTTCTAGAGAGAACAAGCATTATAGGGATGATGGGCTTAAGCTTAAAGCTATACCTATAGCGGATTTTTTCGAGAAATATTTTGGATCAGAGGAATATAATACATTTCTGCAAAGCGTGGAGGAATACTTGAGAGATGCAAGAGACATTACTGGATACAAACCCATAAGGTTTCTTTCGTCTATGAATTTGGCATCACAAAAGGCTTATGAAGAGAAGGTGCTGGCTGATTGGCAGTACGATAACTACATTTATCAGATTATAGATAGTAGCAATAGAAAAATACAAGATTATTTATATCTTTCAACTCCGGTAATATCATCCACCATTCTAGGTAAAATCAGAGAGAACTATGTAGTCAATAAGCTTTTTGAAACCATGATAGATAGCAATGAATATGCTGAAAGCTTTATTACTTCAGAGTGGCTTTATCACTCATTGAAGGATAAGAAAAACTTTGATTATACTTCTGTGATAAGCGGATATTTGAAATCTATTGAGCAGCTGCTCTATAGGATAGTTATGGTTAATGTTGATAATAGCTGTAAGATTTCAATGAGTGGAGCAAGTAATGTGCGTAAAAAAGCGTATGATAATAATGTAAAGGCCTACGAGAAGAATGATGACACGTGGAATGAGGTGGTCGTAAGCAATAGGACAGAATATCTGAAAAAGAGATTCCTATATATTGATTTGACCACGGAACAAACTGAATACATGGATAGTTCCATAGGGACTTTTGAGTATTTTCTTAGAAATAATCCTCATTTATTTGTGGATCCGATCCTGGCTAAAACTACTGCAGATATGGTAAGTTGTTTTCGTACAGAATGCCGAAATCGTTACTTTCATACGCATAACGTGAATGATTGGAGTGTTGTTGAAAAGACACGTTCCAATGCAATATATCTTTATTTTATTTTGCTGGGTGGGTATATTATTCCACAGACAAAGATAGAGGATCTGGGTATTGGGATATATGACAAATTTGATGGTTTATGTAAGAAGATACGTGAGTTTGGACACTATAATCCAGAATTTATATTTGAATATGATAATGGCAGAAGGATTAATCTGATATATGATTTCATCAATAATACCATTGAGTACACAGATGGTGGTATTGAACATTATAAGAGCCTTCTGTTTTGTGAGGTTGAAGACTTCTCTTTAGAGGCCTATGAAAAGTTGGACGAAGGCATTGGGGAAGAGCAGAAGGTCTTTCTGACAAGAGAAAATCTTCCATATAAGATATATGCAGTGCATAGAAATCATGAATTGGAAGAAATAGTATTTTAGGACAAATTTATGGTGAATGAGTGATTTCTGCCACAAAAAAGATGGAAGAAAAAACTTTAGTCCTATGTTGACATAGGCTGATGAAGCGCATCATAGTGCGGCGAATACTTACCAGAAGGTTATGAAGTATTTCAGACTGAAGCTATGGTTGGGTATGACGGCGACACCGGATAAAAGGGATGACGAGATAGAGGGGAAAAACATATACGAGATCTTTCATTATCAGATCGCATATGAAATTCGATTGCAACAGGCAATGGAAGAAAATTTGTTATGCCCATTTCATTATTTTGGGATCACAGATGTTTCTTTGGTTGACGAGAAGCAAGTCAAGGCGAAAAAAATAACGGAAAAGGATTTTCATCTTTTAACGAGTGATGAGAGAGTACGGCACATTATTGAGCAGGCAAGCTATTATGGTTATAGTGGAGAACGTGTAAAGGGACTTGTTTTTTGTAGCAGAATTGATGAGTCGGAGGAACTTTCTGCTAAATTCAATGCGTCGGGGTACAGAATGATTGCGCTAAACGGGAGCGCGACAGAAGATGAAAGGACGAATGCGTTTGAACGTTTGGCAATGAATGAAGCGGATGCAACCGAAGAGATGCAGCCATTAGATTATATTTTCTCTGTGGAAATTTTGAATGGCGGCGTTGATACGCAATTGATAGGCGCAGACCGAAGGGCTGTCTTATCAGCCCGATATATGTTGCAGGGGCGGGATAGTAAAAACAATTCTTGCAGACTGTTCATAGAAAACAATGCTGAGACCGGAGAAGGAATAACTTATACCAGACCGAAAATTGTTACGGATAGCAGCGATCTAAAGTGGTTGGAGAAGGAAGATCTGATCGGCAGGATTGCGGATGAGGATGGGAAGCTTGTCATTATGATTGATAAAGCAGACGGTGACTGATCAAAGAAAACTCGTCAGTCAAATTATCCAGTCAAATTTTCAAGTTGTGAACTACAGACCCCAATGTTATAATATGATACAGTATAAAAAAGCAAATAGATGAGAAGCAATGCAAGAAGGGAAAGCTATACATATGACAGGCGAAAAATTTACATTGATGCAGTATTCAGTCAACGCTATTCTGGGATTGATAGAGGCGGAGGATTTCGTCATACCGGAAATTCAGAGACCGTTTGTGTGGAAGCGCAGTCAGGTCAGGGATTTGATCGATTCATTATTTAATGGATATCCGACCGGATATATTATCACATGGAAAAATCCGGATGTGAAAACGAAAGATGGCGGGAAGGCAAACGGTAAAAAAGTATTGATAGACGGTCAGCAGCGCGTAACGGCGTTGATGGCTGCGATTGCCGGAAAAGCAGTTTTAGATGATGATTTTAATAAGGACAGAATTAAAATAGCGTTTAACCCATTAGCAGAAGATGAAACAAAGCGTTTTGCGGTGCAGGATGCGTCTCATTTAAAAGATAAAAGATGGATTCCTGATATATCCGTTATTTTTTTCGCCGGAATTCAGGCAAAGAGCATTTGAAAATGAGTACGCCCAAAATAATGAAAATGTAGATTTGGACGAGCTGGCTGAAATTCTTTCCGGCTTAAAGGGAATCGCAAATCGACAGATCGGTGTGATTGAATTGGATGCAGCTTTGGATATCGATGAAGTAACAGAAATTTTTATCCGTATCAATTCTAAGGGAACAGCACTGAGTCAATCAGATTTTGTCATGTCAAAAATGGCAGCGGATACTGTGCATGCCGGAAGTCTTATGAGAAAAACAGTGGACTATTTTTGCCACTTAGCCGTCAAGCCGGATTTTTATACACAGTTAGCGCATGATACTGAGTTCCAGACTTCAAAATATGCGGATAAGATGAAATGGTTAGCGAATGATCATGATGATATTTATGATCCGGATTATGGCGATATGCTCAGGGTATCTTTCATGCATCAGTTTAGAAGGGGAAAATTAGCGGATTTGGTCAGCCTACTTTCGGGGCGTGATTTTGCAACGAAAGAATTCCGGGAGGATATCGTAGAGGAATCCTATGGAAAATTGGATGCCGGTATTATGAATTTTATTAATCAGTATCATTTTTCGCAGTTCGTGATGGCGATTAAGGGGGCCGGTTATGTATCCGGCAAATTATTGAACTCAAGAATGACGCTTGATTTCGCATACACCTTATATTTAATGTTGAAGGATGATCCGACAATACCAAATGCACAGATATAAAGATATGTACAGAAGTGGTTTGTGCTTTCTACATTAACATCAAGATATATCGGTTCGCCGGAAACACAGATGGATCGGGATATGAGAACGATTGGTGAAAAGGGATTCCTGCCGTTTTTGGCGGATGTGGAAGCCTCCGCGTTGTCGGAAATTTTTTGGACAGTCACGCTGCCACAGAATTTAGAAACGTCATCCGTAAATAGCCCTGCGTTTAATACTTTTTTAGCGGCACAGATTCATATGAATTGCAATTCCATGCTTATGAATGGAATCAAAGTTGCGGATTTGATTACGATATCGGGGGATGTGCATCACATATTCCCACGTAGCTATTTAAAAATAATGGCGTGGATAATAAAACAAAATATAATCAGGTGGCAAACTATATTTATCTTGATACGATGGTAAATAAGGCGATCAGTGATGACGCGCCGAATGTTTATTTTGGCAAAGTGGCGGCGCAATGCGAGAGCGGTGAGATCGTACTTGGAAATATTGCGGATAAAGAGCTTTTTGCAATGAATCTGGAAGAAAACTGTATTCCGCAAAACATTGTAAATATGACGGTAGAAAATTATGATGAATTTTTGAGCGAGAGACGCAGGATGATGGCAATGCTGATACAGAAGTATTATAAGAGACTGTAATATTTTTTGTAAAAAGCAATGCATGCAGGGATTATATGAAGGACGATCCGGATTATAACATGCATGTTACGTTTGCGGTTTTGGAGGAGCGTATTCTTGAGCTGGGGCAGCAGACATTAGAGGATTGCTATTAGCATGTTATAACGAATCAGGGTGAAATGCAGAGAGGTATCCCATGTGGAAATGTCCAAATTGCGGAAAAGAATTTAAGAACACTGACCAAAGCCATTATTGTGGAGAGAAACCGAAAACGGTCGAAGAATATATTCTGCGTCAGGATGAGGAAAAGCAAGGGGACCTGTTTCTTATCAGACAGACGCTGCGGCAGGCGCTACCGGAGGCAGAGGAGCGGATATCCTGGAGCATGCCGACATACTGGAAGGGTCATAATATTCTTCATTTCGCTGCCTCCAAAAAACATATTGGCTTTTATCCCGGTCCGGAAGCGGTAACGGAATTTAAGGAAGCTCTGCAAAAATATCATGTGGATAAAGGAACCATACGCATTCCCTATGGGAATATTGATACTGATTTGATCAGAAAAATTGCACAGTGGTGCTGGGACACGGGGAATCATGCGTAACATTTGCCCGCCAAAATGAAATGTGGAGAAGAGAAAATCTAAAAACAAAGTTGCTGTTAATTCTTCGTGCAAAACATTGTTTTTTTCGTGCAGATGGCATATACTGTAATCACCAGCAGGAAGGGAGATGATGATATGGCTGGCTCTACTACAAACATCAGCATTCGCATGGATTCAGACCTGAAAGCACAGGCTGACAGGTTGTTTGGGGAACTCGGCATGAATCTGTCAACGGCGTTCAATATTTTTGTCCGCCAGTCGCTTCGTGAGGGGCGGATTCCCTTTGACGTTTCCCTTAACCAGCCTAACAGCGAGACGGTTGCAGCCATGCTGGAGGCAGAAAGGATTGCGAAAGATCCGTCAGTAAAAGGGTATACTGATTTGGATGAATTGTTCGCAGACCTGAAGGAATGAGGAACGCAAAGTACACCGTCAAGTTAACTACGCAGTTTAAAAAAGACTATAAGCTGGCAATGAAACGCGGGCTGGACATTTGTTTGCTGGAGGACGTGATCACAACGCTTGCCATGGGACTTTCGCTCCCGGAGAAAAACAGGGATCATGCCCTGACAGGGAACTGGACCGGACACCGCGAATGCCATGTCCTACCGGACTGGCTGCTGGTCTACCGTATTGATGATGGTGTTTTGGTACTGACATTATCCCGTACCGGGTCACACAGTGATCTGTTTGGTAAATGATTTTGCCTGTTAAGGAGATAAACAATGTTTGACAGTAAGGTTTTAGAATGCATCGAAGTATTGACACACAGCAGTATTCGTATTGGCGGAGAAAAAGTGATTTATATCGATCCGTTTCAGATTCAAAAAGAAGATCACGATGCGGATATGGTACTGATCACGCATGATCACTGGGATCATTTTTCACCGGATGACCTTAAAAAAGTGGTCAATGCTGACACGGTACTTGTTGTGCCGGAGCTTCTTGAGGAAAGATGCAGTGATCTATTCAAAGACAATCGAGTCGTCGTGGTAAAGCCGGATCAGAAGCTTTGTGAGTGTGGGACCGACATAGAAACCATTCCCGCCTACAATAATCGCAAGCCGTTTCATCCGAAAAAGAAGGGCTGGGTGGGATATATTCTGACGATCGGGGATACCCGCGTTTATATTGCGGGGGACACGGATGCGACACCGGACAACCGAAAAGTGAAGTGTGATATCGCGATGGTGCCGATCGGCGGCACTTATACAATGAATGCGAAAAAAGCAGCCGAACTGATCAACCGGATCAGACCGGCCGCAGCCATCCCGATCCACTATGGAAACATCGTGGGAAAGCCGGAAGACGCAGAGGTATTTCAGAAAGACGTAGAAACGGATGTCCGCGTTGGGATAAAATTGTGCGAACAAGACCGCTCATAAAAGCGGTCACGTGGGAAAGCAATTGCTTTGAGCGCCGGCAGACAAATCAGTTTCACATGTACATTGATGAGCCTGTAAAGACTCCATCATATATCCTAAAGCGATCAGGTCGGCGGAGAGCATTTCCAGTTCTTTTTCATTCAGGCACTCTGCGAGCTGGCAGGCTATGGTTGATAGAAGATAGAGATTTTGACAATGGTTTTTCATGATACATCCGATAAGTAGATTTATATATGATATGACGGAGAAAACAGAACGTGAAGGTTAAAAGGAAAACAGAGTGAGGTTCTGCGTATGGATGGGTTGGATGAAATTTTTTATCAACGATTAGAGAGAATCCGGGAAGAACTGGATACATACATAAGTCTACGGTTTTCCGGGGAGAATGCAAATGCCGTCTCTCTGCTCGAAGCTGATAACGTGATAGAAGCAAAGATGGAAGATGGAGAGGATCAGCTCGTCAATCGCATGGAGCATTGGGAAGCAATCAAGGTTGACGATAAGCATGAAGAAGATTCTCATCCGGATACCGTCAGGGAAAAGAAGCAAAAAGAAAAGGGATCGTTTTCATGCCAAAGCCCGAGAATGCTGCAAAGTCCAAGGGAAAGTACGACGACGGCAGGCGCGCCTGCAAAACGCCGCCTTAAGCGCCCGGACTTCCTAAGTAAGAGAGAGAAACACGCACAGATTGATAAGGTATTGGATCGGAAGGAGGAGTCGTTTTCGACTAGGCTGCTTCGGCTGATTGATGAGAGAGGTTTGAAGGACTCAGCGGTTTATAAAAGTGCAAATATCGACCGCAGATTATTTTCAAGGATCCGCAGCAATGAGGATTATATGCCGAGTAAAAAGACGGCGATATCCTTTTGTCTGGCACTGCAGCTTGAAATGGACGAGACGAAGAAATTGTTGGGAACTGCCGGATATACGCTGTCAGCGTCGTCAAGGTTTGATCTAATCATCATGTATTTGATCGAAAACAACGAGTATAATATTCATTTCGCGAACATGGTTTTAGATGACTATGGTGAGGGAACTCTTTCAAGATAAAATGTCTCTTCAGAAGCGACCGGTTTTGTGATTCTTTTTTGTAATATGTGTTTATCAGAAGAAAGGCAGGGTACGCATATGAAAAAAGGATTAACAGAACTGGTTTTTATTTTGGACAGGAGCGGCTCTATGGGAGGCTTGGAAAGTGATACGATCGGCGGCTTCAACGGGATGCTTCTCAAACAAAAGAAGGAGGCGGGAGAGGCGAGTGTGACAACGGTTCTCTTTGATGATCGGATAGAGGTGATTCATGACCGATTCCCGATTGAGGGCGTGAAACCATTGACGGAAGAAGATTATTATGTCAGAGGGCGTACGGCGTTATTGGATGCGGTCGGAAGCACGGTAAAGAAGATGGAGAACATTCAGAACCGTTTGCCGGATGAATGGAAGGCCGAGAAAATCATTTTCGTCATTACGACGGATGGACAGGAAAATGCCAGTCGGGAATATTCTGCCCAAATGGTAAAAAAGATGATCGAACAAAATCAGGAAAAGGGATGGCAGTTCCTGTTTCTCGGCGCAAACATGGATGCGGTGGAAGAGGCGGGAAAGCTGGGCATTCGTAAAACACATGCGGCAAGCTATAAGAACGACAGCAGAGGCGTGCAATTGAATTATCAGGCGGCCGGAAACGTTCTGTCATGTATGAGACTGGCGGATTATGATGAGACGGAAATGGCTTCGAAGATTGCGGATTTCCTCAGACCGGTAAAAGAGCATTGTTGTTGCAGGGAATGATATATTTATATATAAAACAAGATGTTGAAGGACATCTTGTTTTTTTATGGTAAAAACACGGGCGCTATGCTAAACTAAAAGATAAGGAATATATGGATGAGAATGAGGAAGCATGATGAAGAGAAAAGAGATCATTGCGAATAATGAAATATCGGAATTATGTTCTTTTTCATTAGGCGGACAGGAACAAAAAGTGTTGATAGAAGGAAAAAGAAAAGAGTCCCCGATCGTCATTGCCCTGCACGGAGGCCCGGGAACACCGATTCCGTTTTCTGTCGGATGCAGAGGCTTATTTCCGGCATTTACGGATGAGTTTATCATGGTGTATTGGGACCAGCTTGGCTGCGGAATTAATAACTATGTGATTGATGATACGTTTTCCATCGATTCGTTTGTTCGGATGACAGAGGAATTAGTAGCGCAGATAAAAAGGAAATTTCCGGATAATAAGCTGATGATTTTTTCGACATCGTGGGGGTCTATCTTGAGCGCTAAGCTGTTGGAAAGAAATCCCCATGCTGTTGATGCGGTGATCGCCTGCGGACAGATCGTGAAGAATGTGTTTCTTTGTGATGAAGTGAAGAATGCGCTATCAAAAAGTAAGATTTCCAAAAAGAAATTAGAAAGAATCAAAAAAGTAACCAAGGATGATTTTACAGGCAAAGACTTACAGCTCATATCAGGCTCGCTTAGAAAATATACGGATGCATATCAGAATAAATCAGGTGCGAAAGCACCGATGGGACCGATCATCAAGGGGTTAATGACGAGCCCTGATTACAAGATGAAAGATTTTAAGGCGATCATGGTAAACGGCTATCAAAAAAATACGTCATTATGGAAGGAAATAATGAAGCTCGACTTATCCGATCAGTTATGCAAGGTTGAAATCCCGTATGTCATTCTGCAGGGAGAAACGGATATCGTTGCATCGACAGAAACGGTGAAGGAATTGGCTGCCAATAGCGGCAACGCAAATTTAAGCTGTCAGGTGATTCCGAATACAGGACATTTTCCGGGCGTGGAAATGATGGATGCGTTATTCGCTGCGCTGCGGGAAAAGGGTGTACGCGGTATGTAAGACCGCATGGGAGAGGTTAGAATATGGCTTTTTTTAATCAGGTAAAGAAAAAGAAGAAAGAACAAACCGATCAAACGGGGACGGCTCAGGCGGCGGAGACGGAACAGTCCTCTCCGAAGAGACAGGAGCCGGAGAAAAGCAGATTTCTCACGCCGGGGGAGCACAACATTTCCAAAGCCAAGGGCGGACGCCGCGCTTCGGAGGAGGAAACGACGTCCGGCCACTCTCGTGAGAGAACCGTTCATGGGGACCCGATCATCATAAACGGTTCGGATTATCTTCTGCGCATCAACGAAACACGGATGGAGGCGCTGCTTACGTTATACCGCCGCTTTTCCGTGGAGGAGCTTCGCGGTCTGTTAGAGGAGAACGGGGTTGTTTTTGGTGTCAGAGAAAAAACATTGGAAGAGCTTGCACAGGGGAAGCGGAATTATGAGGAAACCCTTGTGGCGACCGGCACTGCCGCAAGAGATGGCCGTGATGGTTTTTTTGAATATCATTTTAATCCTCAGCCTGAAACAAGACCGATCATCCTGCCGGATGGGTCGGTAGATTATAATGTGTTGGGGAAGATAGAGCTTGTGTCAGACGGGCAGCTTCTTGTCACCTATCATTCAGCGCTGCCGGCCGTAACCGGCAGGGATGTTTTGGGAAATACCATTGATGCCTATGACGGAAAAGGATTGCCGCCGTTACAGTGCAAACGTTGTGAACTGGATGAAAGCGGCTGTCAATATTATGCCGGCACGGAGGGGAATGTTACGGTGGAAGGAAGATGTCTGACCGTAACGCCGATCTATGTGATAGAGGGCAATCTGGATGCCGCTACGGGGGATGTGGATTTCCGCGGAGATGTGTTGGTGCAGGGAAATGTATTCGCCGGTGTTACCGTGAGAACAACCGGAAACATTACCGTAAACGGACATGTGGAGACGGCGAATCTTTTTGCGGGAAAAGATGTGATCTTAAAAAACGGAATGCAGGGTTCAGGGAGAAGCGTCATTCGGGCAGGCGGCAATGTAATGGCTCGTTTTTTAGAGCAGACACAGGTTTTTGCCGGAAAGGAAATCAACACGGGAGCCGTATTGAATTGCGAAGTGGAATCGGGACAGAATGTCGTGATCGCCGGTAACCGGGGCACTATTATTGGCGGAACGGTCACGGCGGTGGAACAGATTTCGGCGGCTTCGATCGGAAACCGTGCCGGAGTAACGACGCAGCTTGTGATCGGTCTGGATTGTGAATTTAAGTCCAAGATGGGGGAGATCGACCGCCTGATGAAAGAGTATGAGGATAACCTGACAGATGCCGTGCACGCCTTGGACCGTATTACCTATCAGCTAAAGGCACAACGCGCTACCCCGGAGCTGAATCAGCAAAAAATGGAACAGATGCGCAGAAAGATTAATTATCAGCTGAAGGTAAAGGAGACTGCTACGGAGCGGGAGCGGTTGATTGATGTCAATCAGCGATCCGCGGATGGAAAAATCATTGTCGGCGGCATTGCCAATGTGGGATGCGTGATCATCATAAACGGTGTACGGGAGGTACTGCATTCGGAGTATCGGGATGTGACATTTAAGAAGAGTAGGAAGGAAATAAGAATTGTATCGAATAAGCAGTAAAAGAGCAGGAATTCTTTTCGCGGGAGTGCTCCTTTTTTGCATGACAGCATGCGGAAAGCAGGCGGATAAGGATGATGAGGCGGAGCAGGAAACTGCAATAGAAGGTACAGCGGAGCCGGAAAGCCGGATAGAGGAATCGGCAGCGGGGAACGGCGAAGCGGATGATAATACCATAGCGGAGACGGACGACGAGGAAGCAAATCGGTCTGAAACGGACGATGTTATTATGGTATATGTATCGGAAGATATCGAATATAGCGATGAGGTCATACCGGTACAGTACGTGGATGATCTGTCTCTGCTGGACGATATGAAATATACGAACAGCACCTATGTCTATCAGGACGGTAACGTATATTACCGCAGGTATCATGAAGATTCTTATGAGGAAGCGGCTCTATGGGGAGATTATAGGCCTATTCTTGAAACAAAAAAGGAGATTGTCTGTATCAATTCGGACGGAAGGGAAACAGAACTGTTTGTTGACGATGGATATGGTGATATTTATCTGATTCACGACAGGTTCTATATGACCGGCTTAATATTTCATGAAGATAATGAAGTTTCCCCCGTCTCAACAGGGCTGTATTCCGTTGATATGCAGGGAAACGACCGGATCGACTATGGAGATGGAAGCATTTTCGCTATCGATCGGGCAAGGAATATCATTATTTTGCGGATGTGGGAAACGAACCATATACACTATTATGCGATGAATGTTGAAACAGGAGAAAAGACCCCGATTGATATGGGCGACGGTTTTACCGATGTTGAGGTCTATCAGGATGGCTGGCTTTATTATACAACATATGATGGGTTTGAGGATACCGTCCGCAGGCTGTGTGCGGTTTCCTTAGAGGGGGAGAAAAGAGAAATTATCGCGCTTACATCCTATGTGAACCAGCAGAATTACATTTTTAAAGAGAGTATCCTGCAATTGAAAGTGGACGGAGACAGGGTGTATTTCATTTTTGGCGGTTATGACGGAACTGCCCACGTGTTTCAAGGAGGTACGCTGATCAGCGTCAAACTTGATGGTACAGATTATAAGGCGGTAAAGACAGAGAGGGATGCTTTTTATCTAAGTCACGCCGGCGGAAAGACTTTGATTTATTATCCGCGTTATAATTATGCGTTTCGTAACGACTCTGATATGGAATATGATATGAATATATGGGATATAGACGCCAATAAATGTTATCTTACGGATTTTCCGCAAAAAATTCTGTATGGTTATAAAGTGCAAGCTGCGTTGGCGTGTCGGTATGATTCGAAAGTGCAAGGTGCTTTGTGCGTATGGACAACATATGAGGATGATCCCCAAACGGACATTTATGCGGTACCGGACGATTCCAGCGGAATTGTCAGGATTGTCACGGATCTGGAGAACTGTTTTACAAAGTGGCAGGGCGAAGAAACGGACAGTGTGAAATATCAGGATTGGTATTATGCAGACGGATTTTTATATTTTGGGGTAGAATATCGTATTTATGATGAGGAAACCTCTGTCGGCTGGCGGGATGGTTACCGCAGGCTGCGCACGGAGGTATATCGTTTGAAAATAGGAGAAAGTGCGGCCCAAATGTTATATTCGTATTAAGAATGCGGCGGATCAAAATACGCATGGGTTTGAAGTCCTTCAATATCGAGAGGGATCGGTTTATGGATATACTTTATGGTATAGGGAGTTTATGGATCTGAAAACAGATGAAACATTTAGTTTTTCGGGCGGAGCAGCAGACTGGGGAATCGGAAGGCTGAGCTTCTCAGAAAATGAATATACGATTAATAAGTTGTATTATTGCGAATCGAAGTATAATTCCGATAATGAACTCGAGGTACAGTATTTCTCGAATGGGACGCCTTACTCCGAAGAAGAATTCAATGATGATATCAGCCGTCAGGAAGAAAAAAGCAATGTCAGCTGGTATGATGTAACAACGGATAATGTGAGAGCCGTTTTGGGGCAGTGAAGCATCACACTATTGATTTTTTAGAGGAAGCAGTATATACTATGTATATACTGCTTTTTGAAAAGGAGAAATAGGTATGCAGGCACAGGTAAAAGAATGGGGAAACAGTCAGGGAGTCAGACTTTCAAAAGAAATATTGAAAAGTGCGGGAATTGATTTAAATGAGATATTAGAGGTATCCGTATCGAACGGAGTGATTACTTTAACAAAATCATTTCAGCATAAGACGTTGGAAGAACGGGCATCGGAATATGGCGGAAAGTTAAATCTTGACGGGGAATATGATTGGGGTGAGCCTGTTGGAAGAGAGGCATGGTTATGAGTGCACAGATCCATCAAGGAGACATTCTGAAAATAGAAAACATAAAACATCTGATACTGGTTGTGAGCAAAGATTTTTTTAATACGTCAGGAGAAATCATTGGCTGCCCGATCATTCAAAACTCTGTTGAAGGACCTTTACACATTTGCATTTCTGCTGAGGAGAATACAGGATATGTACATTGTGAGAAGCTTGCATTGTTAGATTTGACTGTACGTGGGTATAAAAAGATAGATAGATTACCTGTTACTGAAATGATAAATATCGTAGATGCTGTTCAGGGGATTTTTGAGTACATATAATCGGATGGAATTTGGATAACAACCTGAAGAAGTTCCACTGAAAAAGCTATGCAATGACATATACGGTAGAAAAGCACAAAGTATAAAGAGCGGCAGTTCCTTTCCCAAAAGAGGATACTGCCGTTTGTTTTATTCCCGCGGGGTATTTGATCGCAAGAGATAAATGGAAAAACAAGTTAAACTTTTCAGGAGAAAAGACGACTTTGCAAAAAATCATGATCGCTTTGCTATGCAACGGAAAGTTGCATGAAAATGATCGAATGGATACAACTGTTGGTGGTGCAACATGGGCTTTTTCATTATGGTTATCACATAATAAAAAGAGAGGGGATTATTTATGAACAAACAAACGGTCATATCGGCAAAGCATTTGAAAAAAGCTTTTGGCAAAGGCGAAAGTATCCAGGTGATTTATTCAGACCTGAATATTGATATTTACAAGGGGGATTTTACTGTTATCATGGGTTCATCGGGGGCAGGCAAGTCTACCCTGATGTATTCCCTTTCAGGGATGGATAAGCCGGACGATGGGGAGATTCATTTTGACGGAACGGACATCACGAAGCTGAACAATGACAGGTTAGCGGTATTCCGGCGGAAGCAGTGCGGATTCGTGTTCCAACAGATTTATCTGATTGATAAGATGAACCTTATGGATAATGTCATTACAGCAGGGGTACTGACAAGCAAAGACAGGGAAGACATCAAAAACCGTGCAAAGGAGCTGTTTTCTTTGGTAAATATTCCTGAAAA
>CAMWSU010000021.1 GCA_947176965.1 uncultured Lachnospiraceae bacterium
TAACAGTAATAACAAAACAAGTATTGTTAGAATAACCGCCCAAAATATCTTTGCTTTTTTCCCTGTTGCAATATCTAAAATATTTTTAATAATCGAATCCATTACATTATCCTCCTTTTGTAATTTATATAATTATACTATTTATTCAGAAAAATTAAATACATAAAGTAAGATTTTTTAATACTATCTATCATTTTATGTTATTTTCCCTGCCGCAGTTTTTTCATTATCGTCATAACGTCCAGCTACGTCAGTGTAAACCTCATACCATGTTTCAGCATACCTATGATTTAATATGTCATAAATAATATAAAACCCGGGGTTCTTTATTTGCACTGTCTCTGCATGTAAAAAGCCCCCGCCTTACGGCGAACAACCACTTAGATACCACATATCGGTCGGTGGTAAGCTTTCTTGGTATCCGCATCTTACCAGGCACAAAAAGGAACTTCAAAAAACCTTCCCTAAAAATTCATGCCAATATCATGCGTTTTATTCCTATCAATTCTACAAATCGTTATACTCATCATGCTATAGTACCTCAAGAATCTTTTCTTCTACTACCATTAAAGTCCTATGATCTGTCAAATAATCTAAATCAAATATTGTCATCAGAATATCTTGCTCTGCTTTATACATATATATTGCTTCTGTATCTATGACCAATACCCTGTTATTATAGATTTTGGTCTTTGCTACTCTTCTATTATTCTTTTTATCGATAATAATCTCATCATCATCACAGTACTGACTCAATTGCTGATTGATATTTGGAGTTGCACTTACCAGCAGTTTCACTTCAACCGGTAAATATTTTTTATGGAATAAAATCACATTATCAACAAAGGTAATGGGTTTATTTCTCTTTATACAATCACATTCCTTATAAATACTTTTTATATCGCTCAGATAACGAAGTAAT
Organism: uncultured Lachnospiraceae bacterium; assembly: GCA_947176965.1. Taxonomy (GTDB): domain Bacteria; phylum Bacillota; class Clostridia; order Lachnospirales; family Lachnospiraceae; genus DLAJ01. The sequence continues at coordinate 923 of CAMWSU010000021.1, forward strand.
CTATTCACATAAAAAGTCCTGAACTGTGTTTCTAGCATAAAACTTCTTCGATATTTATTTGATAATTGATACCAGTTATTATCGTCAATTTTAGATAATGGCAAACTACTGGCTTTACTCAACCGTAAAAATTGCGGTATGGAATTCTTCTTTGAAATCACTTTCTTTAATCTATCAAAGTTCTCTCCAAATACCGGCGTTATTCCGCTTTGACGCGAAACCATAATAAAACCGTTAAACTCTGAAATATGGATTGGATTTACAAATTTTACAACATTCGTTATGTCGCAATATAAAGGACTATTCCAATGGTAAAGTGTATCTTTTTGATCTTCAAAATATTCAGGTAGTCCTCCAACAACACCAACAGCAAAAATTGTTCCACCATATCGTCTATATAGTTCCAACCCCCTGTCAATCCAAGATATCATTTCCGCAAATTCCTCATCTGAATAATCGCTCTTTGAATTATTCAGACAAGTTCTCAATTTTGTAATGGTACTTTTCGCTGTTTTTGAATGCATAAAGAAAACAATGTCTCCTACTTTTGCCCACTTAGGACATGTCCAATTGGTTTCACCATTCAATAAAATATCCTCTACATTATAACATCCGTGTTCTTCAATAAAAAAACGTAATTCTTCTAATGACTTAGGAAATGCAATATTGTTAATAAAAGACTGAACGTACCGCTCACCCTCTTTGTATCTTAAGTGCATAAATTGACTTTCTTTTTTATCATCGAATGTAATTTCCTCAACTATCGTATTCTTTTTGCGATGCATGTTCGACATCTCCTATTCGGAATTTCAATTTGTCGCTTTATAACAGCATTCCACTTGATTCTTTCAAAAAATCAGGGGCGTGGCAACCACCACGCCCACATTTCTTATCGTTCAAAACAACTTCCCAATTTTTATTCTTTTCCTTACAAGCCTTTCCGTATCTCTCTGTTTATTCCGCTCTTTATGAAACTTCAATCGTATAAACCGACGTAAAACGTTCTCCCGCCGTAAGCATATTTCCCCACTCCCGCTCCTCAAGCGTACCATGGAAGTTTTCCGCATCACAGCGCCCATACCACGGCTCAATGCAGATAAACGGCGCGTTTTTATGGGGCGGCGACCAGATTCCGAACAGGGGCGCGTCAAAGGAAACCGTCAGATACGGCTTCTTTTCCTTTGTCATCAGCGATACGCGATGCGCCTGATCATGCTCGATAATGAGCGCATCCTCATCGAATAAATGCTCGTCAATCGGCAGGATTCCACCGGTTAATTCATACGTTTTTTTGCGCTCCGAGGCAAGTCCGTCCCTGCCGATCACCGTGCTGACAAGCGCCTGATCGGTGTCAAAACCGATCAGATAATCACTCTGCTTTGTATTTTTCTCAATAGGGCAGAGGAACGCGGGATGTCCGCCGATGGAAAAATACATGACATCACTTCCCGTATTTTCTACCTGCCAGTGAACCTGTACGCCGGCTCCCTCCAGTACATAGCCGATCCGCAGCAGGAACGGAAACGGGTAGCGCTCCCTGCTTTCTTCACTGTCCCGCAATTCAAACCACAATTCGTTCTTTTGTTCGCCGACATTCTTGATCAGGGTAAACTCCATGTCGCGCGCAAAGCCGTGCTGCGACATCGCATAGGTTTTTCCCTCATAGGTATACTGCTGCCCCTGAAGACTTCCGACAAGCGGAAACAGCACGGGAGACGTGCGTTTCCAATACGTCGGATCGGCATCCCACATATATTCCTTCCCGTCCGACAGTCTGCAGAGCGATTTCAGCTCCGCGCCGAACGAATCCACCTCGATTTTGATCACTTCATTGCTTAACTCATAACGACTCATACAAATCCCCCTCTTACCACTTCTTACATTTCCTGTTATTTATCTTTTCAATCCAAACATTGGTATGTTCTTTCCATTTCATTATATCTATGATACTAAGAAATAACAAGAGCATCCGAATACTAAACGAATTGAGAGCGATACAATGTGCTGTAAAATCCTCCCTGCTTCAACAGTTCCTCATGGGTTCCCTGTTCGGTAATCTCTCCGCCCCGGACAACAAGGATCGTATCCGCATTTTGGATGGTGGACAGCCGGTGCGCGATCACAAAGCTGGTCCTGCCCTTCATCAGCGCATTCATTGCCTCTTGGATCTGAATTTCGGTACGGGAATCGACATTGGATGTGGCCTCGTCCAAAATCAGCATCGGCGCGTTGGACAAAAATGCTCTTGCTATCGTGATCAACTGCCGCTGTCCCTTGGAAATATTCACGCCATCGTCAGAAAGCAGGGTATCGTACCCATCAGGGAGGCTTTCAATATATCCGTCGATCTTGGCGGATTTGGCCGCAGCCCTGACTTCCTCCATCGTCGCGTTTTCTCTGCCATAAACAATGTTTTCAAAGATGGTGCCATGAAAAAGCCAGGTATCCTGAAGCACCATGGTAAAGGAAAGCCGCAGATCCTCTCTCTTGATTTTGAGCGACGGTACGCCGTCCACACGGATCTCACCGGACACAGGATCGTAAAACCGCATCAGCAAATTGATGATCGTGGTTTTTCCTGCACCGGTGGGACCGACAATCGCGATCATCTGCCCCGGTTTTGCCGTCACAGAAACGTTATGCAAAATCGTGATGTCTTTTTTGTAGCCAAAGGTAACATCGTTAAGCTCTACCTGTCCTTTGACCTGCTCCACCTTTTTTGCATCCGCGTCGTCCTCCGGCTCAGGCGCTTCATCCAATACCCTGAACACCCGCTCTGCAGCGGAAAAGGCGGACTGGAACTCATGCAGGATATTGGAAAATTCATTGATCGGCCCTGCAAATTTTCTGGAATACTGGACAAACTGCGCGACTCCGCCCAGCGTAATAAACAATACGGACCCCGCCAGAATGTAGCCGTTTTCGGAATACATATACAAAATACCGCCAAAGATCGCCACCAGCGAAAGCGAAACGTTGTTGATCAGGTTGATAGTCGGAAACAGCAGTGAGGCATTGTATTCCGCATTATAGAATGCGCCCATCGCCTCATCGTTATGTTTGTTGAACCGACCGGAAATCACATCCTGCCGTCCGTATGCACGGATGCTGGCGGAACCGGAAAGCATTTCTTCGGCATAACCGTTCAGTTCCCCGTATTTCCGGGAACGCGCGCTGAACATCGGCCGCACCTTCCTGGAACGGTATCTTGTAAACAGGATCGAAACCGGCACGGTGAGTACAAAGATCAGGATCATCGGCCGGGAAATTTCCCACATAAATATCAGAGAACCCACAACCGTATAAATACTTGTCATCACCTGTACCAGATCATTGGACAGGGAGGTATTTACCGTGTCGATATCGTAGGAGATCCGGCTGATGATGTCACCGGTGGCATTTGTGTCAAAGTAACCCACGGGCAGCGTATTCAGCTTTTCAAAGACCTGCTTACGCATCGTATATACGATCCGCTGGCTGAGGTGTACCATGATGACTGATAAAATATAAGAGATCACGGCGGAACCCGCATAGCAGACGATCATTTTGATCACACTGTCCCAGACCGCCTGAAAATCCACCCCGGAAGACATGCCGATGGCGTCGATCGCGGCCCCGGAATATCGCGGACCCAAAAGGGACATTTGATTGGATATCAGCGTCAATATAACGGCCGGAACAAACAAATGCCATTGCTTAAAAATATATCCGCCCAGCCGGAGCATGATCCCCCGATTGTCACGTTTTCTTTTCGTGGTTGTATTAGTCAAGGAAAGCACCTCCCATCTGAGAATCGCTGATCTGCCGATATTCCGTGCAGTTTTCCATCAGTTCTTCATGTCTGCCGCGTCCGATGATCCTGCCTTCGTCCAGCACGATGATCAGATCGCAGTTTTTCACGGAGCTGACCCGCTGCGCCACGGTAATGACAGTAGAATCCGACATGGACTCCTTCAGCGCCTGACGCAGGTTTGCGTCGGTCTTATAATCCAGCGCCGACGAGGAATCATCCAAGATCAAAATCTCAGGGTTTGCGGCAATCGCACGGGCGATCAAAATACGCTGCCGCTGACCGCCGGAGAGATTCGTTCCTTTGGAAGAGATCCTATGATGATATCCGTCGGGCAGAGCGGAAATGAAATCATGCGCCTGCGCGATCGTCGCCGCGCGAATGATATCCTCATCGGAAATCTCTCTTCCGAAGCGGATGTTTTCTTCGATGGTATCCGCGTAAAGAAAGTCATTCTGCAAAGCGACACCAAACATGGCAGTCAGCTCGTCCTGCGTGTAGGAGGATATCTTTTTGCCGTCAATACGAATCGTACCGGAATCCGTATCGTAAAAGCGTAACAGTAGCTTGACAAACGTAGATTTTCCGCTGCCGGTGGCACCAATAATACCAAGGGAACCACCCTTAGGAACGCTGAGTGTGATATTTTCAAGATTGGGCTTTTTGCCTAAGTAGGAAAAGGTTACATGTTCAAAGGAAATTTGGGTGGAAGGATCCCTCTTGCCGTCATCCTTCGTCACCGGGAAGGACTCCGGTGTATCCAACACCGCACTGATTCTGCGGGCGGAAGCCGCACATTTCGTATACATGACGAACATGCGGGAGAGGGACATCAGCGCCATGGAGATCAGTGTAAAATATTGGGTAAAGGCAATCACCGTAGCCGCGGATGAAGTACCGTTTGCTACACGGTAGGCTGCCACGGCGATCACGCCGGCAATTCCCAGATTCATGAGCAGCGTCATAATGGGATTGACCGCATTCATCACAGTGCCGGCATGGCATTCCTGCTTGGTAAGCGCACGATTATATCCGTCAAAGCGGCGGTTCTCATAGTCGTTTTTGGAAAGCGCCTTGATCACACGGACGCCCTGTACATCCTCGCGCACGACCCGGATCATATCATCCGTGGATTTTTGCACCTTGGTGTACAGCGGAACACCACGGCGTGCGACACTGTAGACGGTAATAAAAATCAGCGGCATCGTAGCGATCATCACCAACGCAAGCGCGCTGTCCATGAACAGCGTAATCCCTACACCCCCAAGCAGTAACATCGGCGCGCGGATTCCCATGCGCTGCATCATTCCGACAAAATTCTGCACGTTATAGGTATCCGAGGTGATACGGGATTCCAAAGAGGGGATCGTGAACCGATCGGTATCCTGCGCGGAAAGGTACAACGTCTTTGCAAACAAATCCCTGCGCATTGCAATGGAGAAATCGGCGGTCACTCTTGCCGCCATCCTGTTGGCAGTCACATTACCGACACAGGCCGCCACAGAGCAGACGATCATCACCGCACCATACAGTATAATCTTGGAAATCTCCATGGTGACAATGACATTTTCCAAAATATAGGTCAATATAAACGGAATCAAAAGCTCTGCAACGGTACCTAAAATTTTGATAGAAATCCCCAGCGCCATCCGCATTTTGTAGGGCGCCAAATAAGAAAATATCCGCTTCAACTTCATTATCCTCCGGCTCTTTTGTGATTTATTCCCGCGAGCACTCTGTTAATTTTCGTCTTCATAATCCATAACCATTTGACAAAAATGCTTATAGAAGAACAGGGAAGCTTTTCACTCCCCTGTTCTTTGCTCTTTCTGTCTCCGCTCTTTCAATCTTCAAGATATTCTATATATTCCTGCTCGCTTGCAAAGAGCATGTAACCATGTCCGACATATCCCATATAACCGTCTTTGACATAATATCCTTTCATGCTGTCACCCTTCCTTTCAAAAACCGCCTTTCGGCATCCGCCTGTTTCTGAAAAGAAGAATAACACTTATTTAGTCCAATAAATCGTACTTTTTATTTCCCTGTGTGCAGACCGAAGCTTAATTTTAACGGCTCGCCCGCATGCTGTATCCAATGCTTAAACGTCGTGACCGCTGCGATCACCGTGCAGCCGATCCGCACCGGAAGCGCCCTCACATTCAGCCAAACCATCAATGCAAAGCACAAAAACGTTACGATCGAACGGTATAAATGCGGCGATACTTTCAAAATCAGAGAAAAGAACAAGTAAAACAGCACAAGGTATTCGAGCGGACGTAATTCGGGAAACAGCCCGATCAGGCAGCCGAACGATACGGCGATCGCCTTCCCGCCCCGGATTTCCTTCGGGAACGGCAGCGGAAATGCATGACCGATGACCGGCGCGCAAAGTACTGCAGCAAATGCCGGTCTTGCGGTATTCAAAAATCTTGCCGCCGCAAAGACGGGCAGCGCACCCTTTAGCAGCTCACAGACCAAAGCCAGTATGCCGAACGGAATCCCCGCGATCATAAACGTATTTGCCACGCCCGGATTGTGGTCTTTGGATAAAAGAATGATGTCTTTTTTTCCGAATATCCGCGAGATCCAATAAGCATACATGACACTACCGGACAGATACCCTAACACAATCCAAAACAGATAATCTCTCATATGCTCACGCTCCTCCAGTACCTTTGATTTTCTTAAGCACAAACAATCTATGAACCATTGGTTTCATCCATGCTTTCCGAAAAGTCCTTCTCACACTCCAGACTCTCGATCAGCTCTGCGATGCGCACGGACGCATCTCCCTTAATAAAGTGCTGCTGTGCAGCACGCATGCCTGCCGCCATATCAGGATTTCCTGCAAGCATTACCCCCTGCGCAATCTGCGTTCTGATGCGCGCGGAGGCAAACGACATTCCCCTCACATGGAAGAATTCCATATTGCAGGTCTCGCATCCCGGAATCGGTGTCGTATGGATGATCGGCGTCCTGCTGACCGCCGCCTCCGTCGAGGACAAACCGCCCGGCTTTGTATAGATCACATCGCAAGCCTTCATATATTGCGCAACCTGTCTGGTATAACCGATGACCCGCACGCGCTCTTTTCCCTTAAACTCACGCGTCAAAATCCGCTTCAACTTCTTATTATTTCCGCAGATCACGACCATAAGATCTTCGGACTTCATTTTTGCGGCAAGCTCATATGCCAAAAGAGGAACCTTGCCGAATCCCATGCTTCCCGCCATGATCAGGTACACGCTGCCCGCACATTCTAAGGAAAGCTCCCGTCTTGCCTCCTCTTTCGTCTGACCTGATGAAAATGCAGCCGCCGTCGGGATACCGCAGCCGTACAGCTTCTCCTCGGGAATCCCGCGTTTTACACACTCCTCCTTTAATTCTTCCGAGGCGATCACATAGTAATCGGGTTTCGCCTCCTCAAAAAAAGGAATGCAGGTGTAGTCAGTCCCCACAAATACGACCGGCTGAGTCAACCTGTTTTTTCGTTTCAGATAAGTCAATGTCTCGGCACAAAACAAATGGGTCGTCGCAATCACGTCATATTCATGCTGCATCAAATAACGCGCAAGATACTTCCCCATCCGCGCATTTGCATGATAGACAGGCGACCAGATTCTCGGCGTTGTCAGCTTCGAAGCAAGAGCATAGCCAAATCCGAACAGCAGCGGAATGTGTCTGACAATACCGACATAGGTTCCCCCGACGATCTTTGCGTGCCGCCTGCCTGCAAGCGCCATCATATCGATTGCTTTCGCCTCATGCCCCCGTAATAGCAGTCTCTCCTCAAGCGCACGCGCCGCCGCATTATGTCCGCCGCCCGTACTACATGATAGAATCAATACTCTCATCTTTATGAACCAGGCCTTTCCTTGTCACTCTGTATCCCCTTCTCCCCCGTTTCCTTTCCCTTTGCGCTTAACGCCTCCTGTTCCTTGGCGTTTTGCTCTTTTTCTTCCTGCTCTTTTTCTCTGATCTGCCGAAGACGCCTTGCCAGCTCACGCTTAATATCATTGTATCGGTTATCGTTGATCCAGTCGATCTCATCCACGGATTCGTCACTAAAGGAAAACTGATCGTTCTCCTCTACGTTTTCTGCACTCGGCTCATCCGCTCGGATACAGTCCAAATCGTCCTTGTCGAACTGTCTGAAATCATTGACTTTTTTGACAAGCAGACGCACACTGTTTTTCGTCGTGTCAAACACGCCCGCACTGTCCAGATTCATAATGATCATACCGACCGGTACCGCGATGATCATGCCGACCACGCCAAAAAACCGATAGCCGATATAGAGCAGCAGCAAGTTCGGAATCGGCTTGACGCCGATCGTATCTCCGATAAATTTCGGCTGTATCAATTGTCTGACCAACTGTCCGACACCCCATATGATCAGCAGCCCGACCGCCATCTGATAATTCCCGGCAAAGATATGAAATGCCGCCCATGGCACTAGGACCGTTCCCGTACCGAACACCGGCAGCAGATCAAGAAACGCGATGAGCAGTGCCAGCAAAAATGCATACTTCACGCCGAGTATCATAAGCCCGACGACAAGCAGCAGATAAATCCACACCTCAATTCGAAACTGCGCCAAAAAATAACCGCCGACGGAACGCTTCATTGTCCGAAAACCGATCTGCCATTTCTGTTGAATGGAGATCGGTATATGCATTCTGAAATAACGATAGATTTCCTCTCTCTCCGCCACAAAATAGTAAGAGGAGATCAGGCACATGATCGTGCTGACGATCGCGCTCGGAATGCTCTTGACAAAATTGCCGACCGCGCTCATGGCAGGAGTACCCAGCTTATTCACAAAATCACCGATATAAGTACTCAGATTCTCATAAAAATCACCGAGCGTCGTCTGAACATTGCCGGGCAGCCGCTTATAGAATACATTCCATTTATCGCCTAAGCTATCCAGCTCCAGCTCAAAATCCTTCCAAATGTCAGGCAGGTCATGCAGCATGGCAGCGCCCTGCTTGAACAGCTCCGACACAAGCAGATACAGCGCCGCGCCGACCGCCGAGACCGCGAGCACAATGACGAATACCGACATTGCTTTGCGCCTGATCCGTAGTTTTTTCTCCAAAAAGCTCACAAGCGGATTCGCAATGGACGCAATGATCCAGCCGATGATGAACGGGACAAAAAACAAAATAACCTTGGGAACAAGCAGCACAACGAGCAGCAGCGCTCCGACCGCTATGACCAGATTGATGGCAATTTTCAAATACTGCTTGAAATCCTTATTCATGCGCGTTCTCCTCCTGCTGCGACAAGCCCTCGATATAAGCGTTGATCTCGTCGCGCCCTTGTTTATTCAGGGCGGAAAACGGAAATACGAGCGTCTGTGCATCCGCGCCGATCCCTGTGCGGATCATATTCAGATGTTTTTGTACCTGACTGCGTTTGATCTTGTCCAGCTTAGTTGCAATGATGACCGGATGATACCCCTGCGACAAGATCCATTCATACATCTGACAGTCGTTTGCCGACGGTTCATGACGAATGTCGATCAGCAGAAAGATTGCTTTTAACTGCTTGGAGCGATGGAGATAGTTCTCCACCATCTTACCCCATTTTCCCCTTGTCTCCTGAGAAACACCCGCGTAGCCGTAGCCGGGCAGATCGACATAATACAGGTTTTTATTAATGAGATAAAAATTGATCGTCTGTGTCTTTCCGGGTTTTTCGCTGACACGCGCAAACGCTTTGCGGTTCATCAGCGCATTGATCAGCGAAGATTTTCCCACATTGCTCTTTCCCGCGAAGGCGATCTCGGGATAGCGGTTTTCCGGAATCACACTGGTAATGCCGCACACCGTTTCAAGCTCCACACTTTTAATGACCATCCTGTCCCGTCTCCCTTTTTACAAAAGCCCGCTCAATGACCTCGTCCATGGACTCCACAAAATAAATCCGCAGACCGTCCGTAATTTCTTTGGAGATTTCCTCCACGTCCTTTTTATTTTCTTTCGGTACAAGCACCGTGCCGATGCCTGCCGTCTTTGCCGCAAGAAGTTTTTCTTTTAACCCGCCGATCGGCAGCACACGCCCGCGCAGCGTGATCTCTCCGGTCATCGCAACATCCGCCCTGACCGGAATGCCCGTGATGGCAGAGAGCATGGCGGTCGCCATGGTAATGCCCGCGCTCGGCCCGTCCTTGGGCACCGCGCCCTCCGGAATATGAATATGAAAATCATGCTTCTTAAAGCAGTCCGCCGCAATGTGGTACTGTTTGCCGACGGAACGGATGTAACTGATCCCCGCCATTGCGGATTCTTTCATGACGTCGCCCAATTGACCGGTCAGCTCAATCTCTCCCTTTCCGGGCATCTTATTGACTTCGATCTGCAAGGTATCGCCGCCGACGCTTGTCCAAGCCAGTCCTCTGACAATTCCGACCTCATCCGTCTCATTCCGCTTATCGGGATGATACTTGATTTTTCCAAGGTACTTCTCCAGATTCGCCGTCCGCACATGGATAGATTTCTTTTTTGACTGAATCAGTTCGCGTGCTGCCTTGCGGCAAATATCACCGATCTTGCGCTCCAGATCACGGACGCCCGCCTCGCGCGTATAACCCCGTATGATCTCCTTTAACACGCCGTCGCTGACGGTGAGCATATCGTCCTTCATTCCATTTTTCCTGAACTGCTTTTTCAGCAGATGCTCCTTGGCAATATGGAACTTCTCATTCGCCGTATAGCTCGTGACCTCGATCACTTCCATACGGTCTAACAGGGGGCGTGGTATCGTCTCTGTCGTATTCGCCGTTGCAATAAAGAACACCTCGGAAAGATCGACCGGAAGCTCAATATAATGATCCCGGAAATTCGCGTTCTGCTCGCTGTCAAGTACCTCGAGAAGCGCGGAGGACGTGTCTCCCTTGTAATCACTGCTCACCTTATCGATCTCATCCAGCAGCATCAGCGGATTTTTTACGCCCGCCTGACGCAAACCATTGATGATCCGACCGGGCATCGCACCAACATAGGTCTTACGGTGTCCGCGGATCTCCGCTTCATCGCGCACGCCGCCTAAGCAGATGCGTACATATTTTTTATTCAATGCCTCCGCGACGGAGCGCGCAATCGAGGTTTTTCCCGTTCCCGGCGGTCCGACTAAGCAGAGGATCGTGCTGTCACTGTGATCCGTCATGCAGCGCACGGCAAGAAATTCCAAAATGCGCTCCTTAACTTTCTCCAGACCGAAATGGTCTCTGTCTAAGATTTCTTCCGCATGGTCAATGTCCCGGTTATCCTTTGACATCTTATCCCACGGCAACTCTAAGAGTGTCTCGATATATCCCCGCTCGACCGCACTCTCCGAGCTGCTTGTGGCAACACTCTTAAAGCGGGCGATCTCCTTTCGTATCCGCTCTTTGACCTCCTTTTTGGCCTTGAGCTTCCCGACCGCCTCCTCAAACTGCTCCGCGTCGGAAAATGTTCTGTCGTCCCCAAGCTCCTCCCGGATATAGCCGAGCTGTTCCCGCAGCACATATTCGCGCTGGTTCTTATCGACGCGCTGCTTGACGCCCTCCGTCAGCTTGAGCTTGATCTTTGCAATCTCGACCTCTCTGTAGATCAGATCAATGGCAATCCGGTAGCGTTCCGCCTTATCGACAGCCTCAAGAACGCTCTGCTTCTCCGGCGTGGGAAGCGGCATATTCATGATCGCTGCATCCACGATCTTTCCGACGTCCCGCAATGCTTCCAAGCGGAATCCGATCGCTTTTCCCACTTTCGGGTGAAAAAGCGCATACTGACCCATCAATTCCTTGATATGGGATATATATGCTGCCTGCTCCGTCTCCGTTAATCCGGCTTCCTGCATCATCTCCGCCGACTCGGTTTCCTGTGCAGTCTCCGGCGACTCCGTCTCCTGTGTGGTTTCCGATGACCCGGTTTCCTGTACCATCGCCGGCGACTCAGTTTCCTCGCCGCACACCGTCACCTCGGCTTCAAGATAAGCCTTTTCCCCCTCCTCCACGGTATTCAGCCCGTTTAAGCGCGCCCTGACTGTTCCCTCTGCAAGCACGCGGACAATATTTCCCTGCATCCTGCTGACCTGACGGACCATGACGATCGTACCTATATGATACAGATCCTCCCTTTGAGGTTCTTCCGTGCTCGCATCCCTCTGCGTGAGAACCATCAGTTCCCCGTTTCCTTTTATTGCTTTTTCTACTGCCTGAACGGAGTATTCTCTTTGCACATCAAAATGGAGTACCATATTCGGAAATACCGTCAGATCGCGCAGCGCGACCATAGGCAATCTTTTTTCTTTTTCCAAGCGTTTCTCTCCTTATTGTTCTATTCATCTGAGGAAGCGCTGATGAAATCAGCACTTCCTCAGAGCCTCCGGCGGATACACACGGATTTGCAGAGGTATATGCCGCTTCACGTCGCAAATCCGATGCGGGAAACGCTTTTTTCAGCGTTTCCCAAAAGCAGAAAACGCCGCCTAGCTTGGACGACGTTTTTCCATCTCATCATTCTCATTCCGCTCGCCGCCTTCAATACGGCCTCCCGCATGAATGACCATTGGCTCACTATTCCCTTCCACAACTTCTTTTGTGATGACGCACTCCTCAATGGATTCGTCGGACGGGATTTCAAACATGACATCCATCATGGCATTTTCCATAATGGAACGCAGCCCTCTCGCGCCCGTCTTTCGCTCCATCGCTTTTTGCGCGATCGCGTCGATCGCCTCCGGTTCAAATCTGAGGCGCACATTATCAAAGCCAAGCAGCTTTTGGTATTGTTTGATCAGCGCGTTCTTCGGCTCCGTCAGAATGCGCTTCAATGCCTTCGCATCCAGTCCTTCCAACGCGACGTTGATCGGCATACGACCGATAAACTCCGGGATCAGACCGAACTTCACCAGATCCTGCGGTGTCACCTCCCGCAAAAGCTGACCGATCTCTTTCTCGGATTTGCTCGCAATCTCTGCATTAAAACCGATGGACTTGCGATCAAGTCTTGTCTCTACGATCTTTTCCAGCCCGTCAAAAGCTCCTCCGCAGATAAAAAGAATATTTGTCGTGTCAATCTGTAACAGTTCCTGATGCGGATGCTTTCTTCCGCCCTGCGGCGGTACGGATGCAACCGTTCCCTCAATGATCTTTAAGAGCGCCTGCTGTACACCCTCACCGGACACGTCTCTCGTAATGGAAACGTTTTCGCTCTTCTTGGTGATCTTATCAATCTCATCAATATAAATAATACCGTACTGCGCACGTTCAACCTCATAATCTGCCGCCTGAATGAGCTTTAAGAGAATATTCTCCACGTCCTCACCGACATAACCAGCCTCCGTCAGCGTCGTTGCGTCCGCGATCGCGAACGGTACATTGATAATCTTTGCCAGCGTCTGCGCAAGGTACGTCTTGCCCGAACCGGTCGGTCCGATCATGATGATATTGCTTTTCTGCAGCTCCACGCCGTCGTCATCTTCCGGCGCCAGCACCCGCTTAAAGTGATTGTAAACCGCCACGGACAGTACTTTTTTGGCTGCTTCCTGTCCGATGACATACTCATCGAGAAACTTTTTGATCTCTGCGGGTTTGATCAGATTAATATCAAGCTCCGGTGATTGAACGGCTTCCATCTCTTCCTCTTCTTCCTCGATGATGTCAGCGCAAATGTCCACACACTCGTCGCAGATAAATACTCCTGCCGGACCTGCGATCAATTTTTTTACCTGTCCCTGCGTTTTGCCGCAAAAGGAACATCTAATATTTTTTTCGTCTGAATTTTTTGAACCCATATCAGCGCTATTCCTCTGCCCTTTCACACATAGTCATCCCTGTTTTAAGTCCGTACGGCGGTGCAAAGAACCTCCGCTTACCGCCTGCCATCATGATTCAGCAGCGTCGGTGTCGGCTCTTTTCTCCATGACCGCATCGATCAAACCGTACTCCTTTGCCTCCTCAGCCGTTTTCCAGTTATCTCTCTCGGTATCTGCCACGATCTCCTCGTAAGGTCTCCCTGTATTGGCCGCTAACAGCCTGTTCAGTTTTTCCTTTGTGCGCTGCATATGCTTTGCCGCGATCTCAATCTCCGTTGCCTGTCCCTGTGCTCCTCCGAGCGGCTGATGGATCATGATCTCGGCATTCGGGAGCGCCAGACGCTTGCCCTTTGCGCCTCCTGCAAGGAGGAATGCACCCATGCTTGCCGCCATGCCGATACACATGGTGGATACGTCGCATTTGATATACTGCATGGTATCATAGATCGCCATTCCTGCCGTCACGGAACCTCCCGGACTGTTAATGTAAAGATGAATATCCTTATCGGGATCCTCCGCCTCAAGGAACAAAAGCTGTGCTACAACAATACTTGCAGAGGTATCGTTGACTTCCTCTCCCAAAAAGATGATCCGCTCCTTCAATAATCTTGAGTAAATGTCGTAGGAACGCTCCCCACGGCTTGTCTGCTCGATGACATATGGCACTAAGCTCATTGACCATGACCTCCTTATATAGGAATTTTATTTCTCCTTTGCCTTTTCTACAACAAAGTCAACCGCCTTCTTGACAACAACGTCAAGCATCAGCTCTTTCTTTTCCCGCTCGCCGAGCATCTCTTTCACCTTGGCTGCTTCCATCTGGTAGATCTCCGCCAGCCTTTCGACCTCTTTCTCGTAGTCGGCGTCATCCGTCGTCATATTCTCCGCCTTGGCAACCGCCTCCAGCACCAGTCTGGACTGAATCCGCTTTAACGCGGTCGGTTTGATCTGCTCCAGCATTTTTTCATTTGTCAATCCGGTGAACTGGTAATACTGCTCCAGTGTCAGTCCCTGCATGGAAAGACGCTGCGCAAAATCATCCACCATCTGTCTCTGCTGTGTCTCTAACATCGGATCGGGAATGTCCATCTTCGCGTCGGCAATGATCGCCTCAATGACTGCCTCTTCCTTTTTATCTTTCGCCTCCGTCTCTTTCTTCTCCGCCAGCTTCTTCTTTACATCTTCTCTGTACTCTGCCAGCGTCTCGAATTCGGAAACCTCGCTTGCAAACTCGTCGTCCAGCTCAGGAAGCTCTTTCTCCTTGATCTCCTTTACCGTACATTTGAATACGGCAGCCTTTCCCTTCAACTCTTCCGCCTGATAATTCTCCGGGAATGTCACATTCACTTCGATCTCTTTATTCAACTCGGCACCGATCAACTGCTCCTCAAAGCCGGGGATGAATGCGCCGGAGCCGATCGTCAGCGGATAGTTCTCACCCTTTCCGCCCGCGAACGCCACACCGTCTACAAATCCCTCAAAATCAAGGATCGTCATATCGTCGTCCTTTACCGCTCTGTCTTCTACCGTGATCTCTCGCGCGTTGCTCTCTCTTTCCTTATTGATCTCCGCGTCGATCTCCTCATCCGTTACCTCAGTGGAAATCTTCTCAATCTGAACGCCTTTATATTTACCGAGAGAAACCTCCGGCTTTAATGCAACAGTCGCCGTAAAAATAAAGGGCTTGCCCTCCTCTACCTGTACCACCTCGATGGACGGCTGGGAAACGATCTCTTCCTCGCACTCCTCCAATGCATTGGCATATGCCTGCGGGATCAGCTCATTGGCGGCATCCTCATAGAACACGCCCTTGCCGTACATCTGCTCTATCATTTTGCGGGGTACCTTGCCCTTACGGAAACCCGGAATGCTGATCTTATTCTTTGCTTTCTGGTATGCGGATTCAATCGCTTTGCCCAATTCCTCCGCGGAAGCTTCAATCGTAAGCTTTGCCATATTTTTCTCCAGTTTTTCAACCTGTAAACTCATTTTGCGTTTTTCCTCCTTCATACCGCTGGGCATCTAACCCCATACGCATAGTCATTGTAAGAGTATATCATAGTTCTAACGAAAAGACCAGTATTTTTTTCCATACAATAAAATAAGAGACAGCCGCCGCTCTTTGGCTGCTGTCTCTTATGTTGGATTTTTCTTTTACCGATTAAAATCCCTTTGGCATTTTACTGGAACCAGGAATTGATCTCGGCCTCGCAATCGCTGCAGTAATGGATCTCCTCACCCAAAATGGTCTCGGTCTTGCACTTCTTAACCTCTCCGCAGAAATCGCACTCTACCTTCTTGCCGCATCCTACAGCGCTTAATGCTACCATGGTCATCATACCTACGATCGCAGCCGCTCTTGCCAGTTTCTTCTTCATGTACTTTGCCCTCCTCATAGCTATATGGTAATAATTTTAGAAGCGTTATGATCATGAATCTGCAATTCATGATCGGCATTCGGCGCTCGCCGAATGAGGAAACTCATCCTTCTCGCTAACGCTCACTATATCATAATCAAAACGCGTCACAAAGTCAAGTCCGGAAGACAGACAATTTTTTCCGGATTCAGAAGCGCCGCCTCCGACTCGTCGTGCGCCGTCATGATCAGAATCCTGCCCGCCTGATTTTTTAGGATAAACGCCGCCAGCTTCTTTTTGTTTTCCGTATCCAGACCGCGGAACGGCTCATCCAAAAGCAGCAGATCTCCCCCCGCAAGTACGGCACGCACAACCGCTGTCCGCCTCATCATGCCGCCGCTTAATTCCGCCGCAGTCTGACCGGCTGCCCCGGCCGGAAGAAGGCTGTCTAAGCATTCCCGTATCCGTCCGGTCTCCTTCTCGTCACTGACCATGCGCACATTGGACTCCGCCGTCTCCGTCAAAAAAAGACAATCCTCCTGAAAGGCCGGGGAAATGCGGGGGATTGCCGAATCGTCCCGCTTTCGCTTCTTTTCCGTATCCGACTCATCCGGCATCACAAGTCCCATCAGCAGCTTGAGCCACGTCGTCTTGCCGCTTCCCGAACTGCCCACAAGCGCGATCCGCGCCCCGTTTTCAATCTTCATTTCCGGCAGATCGACGACCTTCTTTCCCTGATAGGTTTTGCGCATGGCAGGAATCCTCATGCCCTGCGCATCCCGTACGGCATTCGCCCGTAAGCAGCTTTTCCCCCGTCCCGGAGCTGGCGGAATATGCATTGCAAGGAGTGCCCGCAGCAGACAGAGCATGATCTTTTCACACAAAAAGCTGAGCAGCACCACGACCAACGTCCAGGCAAACACGCCCGCCGTATCCAAATATACTTTGGACATATAAAGTCTCGTGCCGATCGCAAACTCGGGAATGCCGATCACTTCTGCCGCAATACCGGACTTAAAGCTCATACCGATCGTCACGCGCGCCGCGCTGAGCATATACGGTGCAAGCGCCGGGCGGTACACATACAGCAGCCGGTTGAGCCGCCGCATGCCGCACACACGGGCGAACGCAAGCTGCCCCTCATCCGTCTTTGCAAGTCCGGTGAGCATATGGATATAGAAATAAGGAAAGACAACGAGGAACGAGATCGGAATCGCCAGATTTTTAGAGCCGCTCCAAATGAGCACCAAAATCACAAATGCCGCAACCGGAATGGACTTCATTGCCAAAATGACCGGCTCAAGCAGCCGCTCCAGTGCGCGGCAGAAAAACGCGTATGCCCCGACCGCAGCCCCCATGATCATGCCGAGCAGAAAGCCCGCCATGATGCGCATAAGCGAGCCTGCCGCGGAAGCATAAAACGCAGTCTGCCCAAGCTCCTTCCCTATCCGCACGCACACGTAAAGCGGTCCTGCCAGCAATATGCGATTATCCACCCGGACGGCGATCACCTGCCATACGATCAGCCAAAACAGGATCACCGCCGCACGGGAAAGTGTTTTTTTCATAAGATCCTTATGCCTTTCTGGATTCTCCCGCCTCTATGGGATATAGTAAAATGCATCCGTCGGAACGCCGCCTCCGATAAAAGAAGCGTCGTAGCCCTCAAGCACAGCCAGATAGCCCGACAGCGCCGCCTTCATTTCTTCTCCCGTAAGACAGGTAATATTACAGTACGGCAGCGCTTTTTCAGCGATCGCCGCCTTCTCCACAATGCCGAAATGCTCCACGAGCGCGGCCGCCTCCGCTACATTCGCATTGGCATAATCCGCCGACTCTTTATGCTCCTCCAAAAATGCCGCAACCGCGTCGGGATGCTCCGCTAAAAAATCATTTCGCACAAGCGTCACACCCGTGACGAGCATACCGTCTGCTTCGCCCTGCACCGCGTCCCACTCCGCCGTCATGTCAAGCACCCGTACAATGTCTGGATTCTGCGTGGAAAGCGCCGTCACATAGGGCTGCGGCAGAAGTCCGACCGCGTCGGGATGCTCTGCCAGATATGCCGCAACCTCCGTAGCCTCCGATTTATATTCCAGCGTCACGTCCGAAAGATCAATCCCGTTTTCGGCAAGCAGATATTGCAGCACAAAGTCGGGTGTTGTTCCCATGCCCGTCAAATAGATCGTCCGTCCCTTTAAGTCCTCCATCTTTGAAATGGTATTGTCCGCCGACACCAGATAAAGCACGCCTAGCGTATTAATGTCAATAACTGACACGCCGCCGTCCGTCTTATGATACAGCACCGAAGCAACATTCGCGGGAACAAGCACCAGATCAAGTTCCCCGGAAATCACCCGAGGCAGCAGCATATCCGCCGTTGCCTCCATCGTAAAGGTATACTCATTTTTTGCAAGCCCCTGCTCCTGCCTGTCCATCAGCCATACAAGTCCCATGGAAGTCGGACCCTTTAAGGAGCCGACGCGAATTTCGACCGGTTCAGTCGAGACTCCGCCATCCTCTTTCGCTTTGCCGCATCCGGTCAATGTCCCGATCAAAAGTAATCCTGTTAACAGCCACGTCATCCATTTTTTCATTTTCTTTCTCCTCTTGTCAGAGCGGCTTTTTTAGTCGTCTGTTTTTTGATACATCCGACACAATTATACTCACTTTATGTTCTTATGACAAGCTTTGATCTGGTAAACGCAAAAGGCGCCTCGAATATTCGAGGCGCCCGGATCATTCCATGTGCATAATGCTATCGCGGATCAAAGCGAACCTTATTTCATGGACTCTTCCTGCTTCTTGATCATACGTCTTACCATCTCACCGCCGATAGAACCAGCCTCCTTGGATGTTAAGTCGCCGTTATAACCTTCCTTCAGGTTGACACCTAACTCAGAAGCAACCTCCGTTTTGAAACGGTCCATAGCTGCCTTAGCCTCAGGTACTTCCATCTTAGACTTGCTGTTTGCCATTGTTTTCACCTCCAACTTTTTCTTTTTTCCCCCAACGGGTTCTCTATTTTCAGATAAGTGATACTCTCACTTATCCGAACGTTTCTTTTTGAGAACCGACATCAAAGTGTTTTTGTATCGCTTATCTTGGTGTTAGTATGAACTCGGGCGAAAAAAATATGTTGGAAATTTTTAGTCTCAATTTTTATTAAGGAAACGCCGATAAAAGCGTTTCCTTTGCTCTCAGCACGCCTTCTGCCTGCCGCGATGCTCAGCGTTTCTCTCCCAAAAACAGCAGTCCGATCGTTCCCGGACCGGAGTGCGCGCCGATGCTCGGTCCGATCTGCCCTACATGCACGTCTTCAAAACCAAAACGTTCCTTCATCATCTGCGCTATCGCATTTGCGTCCTCTTCGCAGTCCCCGTGAATGACCGAGGGCATGATCTGCTGATCCTTAAAAGAACCAAGCTGCTCCGCCATGTGATCAAGCAGCACCGCCAGCGATTTCTTGCGTCCTCTGACTTTTTCAAGCGGCACAAGCTTTCCCTCGTCATTGATGTGCAGGATCGGCTTAATATTGATCATGCCGCCGAGAACTGCAGAGGATTTGCTCAATCGTCCGCCCCGGTAGAGATACTGCAAATCTTCCACAGTAAAAAGAGCGCACAGATATTTGACATGCTCTTTGATCCAGTCCGCCGTCTCGTCAAGGGTTTTTCCTTCCCCGCGCATGGCGACCGCTTTTTTTATCATCATCGCCTCGCACGCAGATGCCGACAGCGTATCGATCACCACAATCTTCATTTCGGGATGCGCTTCCATCACTTCATCCGCGCCGTTTTTGATATTGTTGATGCCCGAGCTTAATGCGGAGGAAAAGCTGATAAACAAAATATCCTTTCCCTCTCCCGCGATCTTCTCAAAGCGATCCAAGATCACTGCCGGATTGCTCGCCATCGTTCCCGCCTTTTTCCCTGCGCGCATCTCCTCATAAAACTCGTGCGGCGTCAGCTCCTTTTCCTCACCGTACATCTCATCATCCAGCGTATAATAGTGCGGGATGACGCAGATGTCATGCTCTTTTACGAACGCGCTGTCCAAATCCGCGTTGCTCTCTGTTGCAATCACATAGTCTCTCATTGTTTTTACCATTCCTTTCCGATGTATCAATTATTCAAAAAGAATCGCGAGAGCGATTCTTCGGTGTGAGAAAGGTTTCGCTTAAGCGAAACCGTAGAAAATCTTCGCGAAACGGCCTCTGCCGTGAGCGTTAGATTTTCTTCTCACACTAGATCCATCCCAGCGCGCTGACAAGCATTCCTGCCGTCACACCGGTGATATATAATAATGAAATGATCCACACATTTTCTTTTAGGTGATGATTCGTCCTGCACAATACCAGAATGCCGACACCCGCGGACACAAACAGCCCCGCCATCATCGCGCCGCCGCCCATCGCGCCCTGCACATAAAGCTGCGTTAAGACAACCGACGCTGCACAGTTCGGGATGAGCCCCACCAGACCGGCAAGCAGCTCGCCGAGTACCGGTCTGTTTAAGATCAGACCGGAGAGCGTATCCTCGCCGACTACATGAATGAGTATGCCAAGCACAAGCGTCACGGCAAAAATAAAAGCGATCATTTGGAGCGTATGCACAAGCGCCGAATACAAAATACCTTTTTCACAGTGACAATGGTCATGCTCGCACAGATCATGAATGTGCAGCCCGTCCCCGCCCGTGTAATTTTTTCGTACTGCGGCATCAACCAGCAGACCAATCAGTATGCCGAGTCCCGCCTTTAACGCGACGATCTTGACAATGACGGCTGCGGAAAGTCCGTTCGCGGTTTCTGAAAACAAAATCGGCAGCATCTCATCCGAGGTGGATAAAAATACAGCGAGCAGCGTCCCGACCGTGATGACGCGCCCTGCATAAAGATTGGCTGCGGCCGCCGAAAATCCGCACTGTGGAAGAATACCGAGCACACCGCCGACCACCGGACCGAACCTGCCGCTTTTCCTGATCATGCGAACGGTCCTCGCGCTCTCCCTGCTCTCGAGCCATTCCATCGCAAGATAGGCAAGGAACAAAAAGGGCAGGATTTTTATGCTGTCGATCACAGCATCCAACAATACGTCTAACATAAAGCTCCTTTTAAAAGAATCATGATTAGGAATCTTACACCTTATCGCTGTTCATACACGATTCCTACTTTGATCTGCTGCGCGGTCTGACTGTCTGCAAGGCGCTCCACGATCGCCAGTCCAAACGGGATCGCACAGCCCATGCCGCGCGCCATGATCATGTGTCCGCTCACCGTAACCTCATTGTGATTCACGCGTGCGCCGCCCTCCGCAAGATGCTCCTCGAAAGTCGGATAAGAGCATGCGTCCTTTCCTTTCAGATATCCCCTGTGGGCAAAAATGCTCGGCGCCGCGCAGATCGCGGCAATGTCCCTGCCCGCCTCATTCCACTCATCGAAACGCGCCATCAGCGGCTCAAACGCTTCCAAATTTTTGGTTCCCGGCATACCGCCCGGTAAAATAAGCATGGACGCCGCGGAAAAATCCGCTTCTTCATATAGCTGATCCGCCGTCACAGTCACATTGTGGGAGCTTGTCACTTCCTTTTTTCCCATGATGGAAACCGTCTTGACCGGAACGTCCGCGCGCCTTAATAAGTCCACGACCGTCAGCGCTTCAATGATCTCAAACCCATCCGCCAAAAATAGTAATGCTGCCTGCTTTCCCATCCGAATTTCTCCTTTATTTTTTATGAACTTATCCGATCAGGGCGTTCAATCCCTGTCGTCTGGCATACAATCACCAACTCATCTATTGTAATATGAAATAAGAAAAAAAGCAATCAATTGAAATCGGAACCCGGTCGAAGTCAGACAAAATCCATCAGTTCCGTCAGCGAGCGAATCTCCCGTTTCTGCCCATATTCTTTCACGGTTCCCTTTCTGTTAATCAGAACCGGATAAGCGCCTGCGCGAATCCCGCAGATCATATCCTTTTCTTCATCCCCGACAAACACGATGTCCGATAGGGCAATCTGCATGGTTTCACTTAACATCTGCAAGCCTTTGGCACATGGCTTCCGAACACCTGTGTCATTCGAGGTAAAGGGATAGTCCATATACTTTCTCAGGTCAGACAAGTCTTCCAGCGCATACCTGTTATCCATGCCGTACGGCACGTCGGAAAGCGTGCCCAGCACGATTCCGCTGTTCGACAACATTTTTAATGCTTCCTCCGCTTCCGGAAACGGAGCGCAATCCTGCCGGAAATATGAATAAAAGCATTCCTTTACCCGTTCCATATCCGCCATCGGCACATCCATGCCGCTCAGAATCTCGGTAAAAATGTGCGTAGAAGATATCTCTTCTTCTCTCGGATGAATTCTTGTGTTGTATTTTGTCAGCACGCCGCCTGCATGCTCATATTGCTGCTCCGTAAAATGGTATCCGTATTTGTCTGCGATATGTTCAAACGCCGGACGATACAATTTTGACCAATTTAACGGATTCCGGTATTCGATGAGCGTATGACCAATATCAAATATGACTGCCTTAAACATGGCGCACCTCCGATTGTGTCTATTATGGATCGCTAATTGGACTGTTGATCAGGCAGAACGTACTTACTGCTCCTTCCTTTGCCACGCTGTACAAGCAATCCTTTTTCCACCACCCTTCTCAGCAAGCGTGATGCCGAGGAAGCGCTGATTTCCAGCTGCGCCTCCACATTTATTCTGGTAATCTCACCATTCTTTTTCACAAAATCAATCACCCGCTCTTCTTCTCCAGCAACCGGGTTCGGTTTTTTGAGTTCCGCACCATAATTCATATTCGGCAATGTAATCTTGAATGCATTATTTGTTGTTTCGATCATCGGTGTCTTACCGGTATTCTCATAGGCCTTCAGAATCTTACGGATTCCGGTACCATATGCTTCGATCAGCTCTAAGCGATAAAATACGTTCGCCAAGCTCTGGTTCCGGCACACGGACAACCCGACCATCACATCTTCCAACTCGATCCCCGGATACAGACCGCCGACCGAAACAAATTCCATACGATCAGCATAGATACTGATCAGGGCACTGGCACTGAAACCATAATCACGGTGCACTAATACATTCAGCAGTGCCTCGCGTACGGCAACTTCCGGGTAATCTCTGGTATCAATACGCCGCAACTTATCAAAAATCGCACGGGTCTGATTCCGCAAATCGATATAAGAATATACGTCATTTAACTGTTGCATCAGGGAGCCTGTAAACTCATGCCGGTCCTTAAAAATATTCTGATCGGTGTCCTGAAAAACCGCAACCTTGATCGTGTGCATACATTGATCGGATAAAAGCAAGGCAAGATTCGTATAAATGCCATCAGAATTCAGCATCTTTAATGTCTGCATCTGCTTCGCTCCAAACGGAATCTCCCTTACTAAAAATTCTTTCTCTATTGCCCGGAATGTCAATTCCTGATTCAGGGCGCGCATTTTCTCAAAACGTTCACCATCCGTTTCCTTAATCATATGCCGGATCATCGTATCCGTTGCAGGCACCGATGAATATCCCTGCCGCACATATACGCCTTCCGGCCGAAGTCCTTTTTTAGCGATATAATATGGTCTATTTGTTCCTCTTTGAATGTCTATTGCAACAATATGTTTTCCTTCAACCTCCAATGTTTCATAGTGGAGAAACATGGTTAAATCCGGTTTGATTGCATCACGTATCATATTGCTGACTTGCAGAACAGTTTCATCTGTATTTTGTATACCCGTTACCGTTCCGTCATCCTGAATTCCGATATACAATTTTCCACCATCACAGTTTGCAAAAGCGATCACCTCTTTTTTGATATCATCAACAACGATTGCTTTTAACTCAACATTTTCGCTTTCATGAAAGTTCATACCGCATGTCCCCCATACACCTTTTCAAGTCACATTATAGTCAATCTCGTCAATCTCGTCAATGTTTTTGACGAGATTGACGAGAAAAAGGGCACAATTGCAGGCTATTACCGTCTCCGCTTTTTATTTGCAATAACCGCGCTATGCAAACATATCATATCGTTTCACAAAAACGGTATTCCCGACATGCACATGATTTACCCACACAATGCCGTTTTCATTTGTTATCTCATATAATTCTTTATCCTTAATCACGGTATTATGATAGAGCTTTATATATTCATCTTTTTGGGGAAAAGGAAATCTCATTTCGGTGAGGACTTGCTTTTCTTTTACAAACCCATTGTTCGTAAATAACTCATCCAGCTCACCGGAGGAGTAAAAATGATTATGACCGTCTCTTTTTACCCTCATGAACGCATCAATGACTCCCGTATCATCCTTCTCGTTTCCCATAGGATCAGAGACCATGACTTTTCCTCCCGTTTTCAAAAGCCAGTTCATTTGCCTGACGGCATTTGCCGCGTTCGGAAAATGATGAAATGCATATCGGGTGACGATCAGATCAAAGCTCTCACTCCGAAACGGATACGCTAATCCGTCAAATGTTTGGAAGCTCAGGTTTGTGATCCCCTTTTCTCTCACTGCGGCATTATTTTTTTGTATGATCGTCTCTGCAATATCAATTCCGCAGACCTGTGCCGCCGGAAAAGCTTCCGCCAGCGGGAACGCCAGGTAGCCGGTGCCCGTTCCGATATCCAGAATCTGATCATACGCGCCGTCCTGTACCAAGGATAACAATAGGGATAAATGCGCGTCATCCCTTATGATACCGGCATATTTTTCATTATCCAATATCCGGTTAAAGCTCTTTTTTGCCTGCTCCACCTGTTCCATATCACGATTCATCGCAGTTTCCTCCCCTTCTCTGATGTCTCCAATCCCCAATCAAACGGGCATGTACTATTTTAACATAGCACATGCCCTCGCATTCCGCAATATTCCTACTGATTGAAAATCTGTCCCCTCATCCGGACAGAAATGGTGTGCGGTTGTACGGCCTCCCATTGCAGTTCCCCTTCCCGCAGCATATTTTGAACCTGACTTCTCGACATGCCCAAGGTCTCCGCGATCTGCTTTTCCGGTCGGATTTTTAATCCATAAGTATTGTGTACGTTAAGTACGAGTCCGCCTTCTTTGGTGCCGCCATCATCCTTGTCCTCACATTGTGTCGTATCATGCAGTTTCACAATGTCATAGTGTAATCGATCGAAATCGATCTCTGCTTTATTTTTTTGAAATAATGACATGTCTCTGCCGTATTTTTCCGCAAGCTCCTCCTCATTCCTTACAAAGCAATCGTATTCTTCTTTCGGAATGGATGAAGCTTTTTTCCGTTCATAAATCGTCAGATTTAAGGTATGCCGGCATGACTCACACTGATAGATCAGCCAGACATCCAGCTTATTGCCGTTGGCGTTTACGCGGAATTTTTTCGTGTTTATAAAATTCGTTTTTCTGCAGCATCCGGCACAGCCCCGGATCACTGAGAAAGATTCTTTTGGGACAATCTCATATTCTATGATTCTACAATAGCTCATTTGCATCTCCTATTCACGATAGTCTGATGCGCAGGCTATTACCGTTTCAGTTTTTTATTTGCAATAGCCGCGCTATGCAAAATAAACGGGTGTCGTCATAAAGCGGTTTCCTCCTCTCTTCTCTCATGGATTCCTATTCTTTTTTTGCCACAATGATGTCCGCTTCCTCCGGCGCATCCCATATTTTTTCCGCATGGAATCCCGCGCTTTCTAATAAGGAAAGCTCGTGCTCCAACGTCAGCGGAATGTCAAAATGAACAAAATGCTGTTCGGGAATGACGGACTTTTTTCGTTTCTCCGTGTACGTACCCCGCAAAAGTTCTTCCTCCTCCTCACAGCAAGCAAGGTAATCGCCCAAGAGGAATACGCCGCCCGCCTTCAGACCAAGAAAGATTTTCTTGTAGAGTTCTTTTTTGGCCTCCGGCAGAAAATGATGCAGGCTTTCAAAAGAGATTACGGCATCCCATTGTTCTGAGCCGAAATCATATTGAAAATAATCCCGGCACACGGTCGTCAGTTTTTTTTCGGGATGCTTTTGCCTCAGTCGATCCAACATGTCCTCACAAAGATCGACGCCCGTAACGGCAATATCAGGGTTCTTTTTCCAAATCTGATCCAATTCCAGACCGGTGCCGCACCCCAAATCCAAAATATTCCGGCAGGCGTCGGGCAGCAGCTCGGCAAATCTCTGATAGGACTTTTCCCAAATCCCCATATGCTCCTCATAACCGTCCAGTCTTTTTGTAAAAAAGTCAGCCATCTCCTCCAGCGGAGAATCCGCCGTATCTGAAAGCCACTGTTTCAGATCGCGCAAATATTGTTCTCTTGATTCCATTTCGTTTTCCTTTCTGCCGTCCTATGTTCGGGCAATCACAAACACCATTTCCTGAGAAACCGCTGATTAAAGCGTTTCCCGCACCGGATTTGTCGGTGGCACTAAGGGTCAGCGCTTCCTTTGTGTAAGAATAGTTTAACAGATATCACCGTATTCAAACACCTTAACCTTATTTATAAAAAACGTGAGCCAACTTTCGTCAGCTCACGTTCTGTCGTTTTTCTTGTCTGATGATGCGCTGTATGCTTTTTTCGGATAAATAATAGTGGTCCGCCAGTTCCTCGATAGACATACCGGACAAATGATCCTGATAGATTGATTCATTCCTGCGCTGCAGTTCGTACCGGTATGAAGTCTTACTTCCCCACTGCTGCCTGTTCTCCTGCTTTCGCGGAATATAGATGTTTGCTCCGTCAACATACTGCTGTATCAGCTCTATTACCTCGTTTGGCAGAAATTCTTCTGCTCTCCTATAGCCCATGTCTGCCTCCTAAATGTGTATTTTTTAGGAATCGCAGCGGCTATAACAATTTCTTTATATTATTGCAATAGCCTCTGCTATGCAAACATAACATATCGTTTCATACAATAATCCCCCTTTCCGTCACGCTTGACCGCCGTTACTATTTTTCCTCCTGTTCCCATAGTGCACGAAAACAGGCGCCTGTCCGCCTCTTATGATTTTCCATGCGCTATGCTTTTCGTAAAATTGTTTGGGATGAAGCATAGAATTCATAAGAGAGATTTCCTATAAGACACGGCAGAGCGCCGTCAAAGAATATATGCTCTTTGCTGATTATACAAAGTTTTGCCTCTTGCGTCAAGATAGCACCCTAAAAATCTCATTTAAGATAATGGCCGCCGGGATAACACTCCGGCAATTTTACCAACTCACATTGAATTATCTGGAGGCTCATGATAATATTCAGATTAGCAAATCGGAATTTATGGAGTGAATCAATATGCAACTCAGAACACAGAAGGTAAAAATAAGCAACACGGATATAAAACGCATTTACTTTGAAGCCTTTCCTAAAAGGGAGCGCATGCCATTTCCCATGATGGTGGCAATGTCTAAATTATGGAATACGCAGTTTTTTGGCTTTTATGACGATAACATTCCTTGCGGATTTATATATTTAGCTTCTAACAGGAAGATCGTATTTGTGATGTTTTTTGCCGTGAATAAATGTCTTCGCTCAATGGGCTACGGCAGTTCTATATTGCAGCAAATTGAGAAAATGTATCCTAATAAGAAAATAATTATTTCCATTGAGCCTTGTGATGATAACGCTTCAGATATTGAACTTCGGAAAAAGCGTAAATCATTTTATATACAAAATGGATATGAAGAAACCGGATACATGATGAAGCTGAATGGTGTAGTGCAGGAAATAATAATAAAAAATGGTAAGTTTATAAAAAGAGAGTTTCGTTCGTTCTTCGCCTTTTACAGTTTTGGCAGTATGTATCCAAAAATTTGGCAAACATAGCATCAGTTTGCTTTTTCTATCCACACCGCATAAGCCAGCGAGACGACAGTCAATACCACCGCCACGATCATGTCAGATGCTTTTCCCCTGCTAACCCCAAACGCGCTGAGGGAATTAACTGCACTGTGTGTCAGGATGCAGGGGATCAAGCTTTTTGAACGATAAAAAATGATCGTAAAAAGAAATCCGACTGCCGAAGCATAACAGATCTGTAATAAGGTTGAAAACACTTCCGCACCGTTTAAGAGGTTGACGATATGACCGATCCCAAAAGTGATACTCGAAATGAGGATCGCGCGTTTCACATCTTGCCTGCACATTGCCTTGAATAAAAAACCCCGGAAAATGACTTCCTCCAAAAATCCCACGCACAGCATACTTACCACATACAGTATCGTTTCCAAAACGGACATCCGAAGAGCTGCCCCGCGCCAAAGATTCGTGGATGCGATCACAACAAGCGGCAAAAAATACAGGTATTTCCCGTAGTCAATTTTCACTTTACCAAGCCCGTATTTCTCTGCCAGTCCGTTCCTGCCGATCCAAACCGCAAGAAATGCGGTCATGGCCAGACACAGGGGCGCCGTAACAATCTTCACTGTCCCCAGATCCGCTGAAATCTGATCTGCTACACTGAACAGGATGACATACAGGCCAATCCAGGCCAAAGAAAAAGCAAGCTCATTTTTTTGATAGAAATGCGTCATGATCAATGATAACCTCCTGCTTTAACGCATGGCATACTCCGGCAAACGCGCGCTCCAAGTCCAACGCGACGGCAGCCTCGTCATACTTCATGGTATTATTCGCAAACATGCCGGCATACCCGTGAACAAAGAGAAACAGCAATCGGAAGATCGCTTTCGCCCGCGCGATGTCTGTATCCGCCGACTCGCTGAGCACATTCAGGATCGGCAGCAGCTCTTCGGCATCAATCAGTTCGGAAATGCTTTTCCCCGCAAACTCGTCGGACTGGAACAGCAGGCGAAAAAGCTGCTTTTCCGTTTGCGCAAACCGGATATAGGACAGCCCCATCTCCAGCATCGGGCTGTCACCGTGAATGTCCATCAGATAAGCCGTGTGATACGCATCCGCTTTTTGATAAACCGCTTTTTTCATGTCCTCGATCGTCTTAAAATGGTACATGACCGGCTGTGTGGAGCAGCCGAGCTTTTCGGAAACCGTGCGGGCATTGACTGTCTCAATCCCAAATTCTCTCGCCACTTCAAACCCTGCGTCTATGATCATTTCCTTTGTAATCTTCGCTTTTGGCGGCATGATCATTTCTCCTTTATGACATCATCTAAATATCAAACCTCGCATGCTCTTTGGATCGCTTTCGCGGGACAATCAGATCATACAAGCATAAATAATAATGCCAATATATAATTATCATTATATAACAATAATTATATATTGGCATCCATAGCTTGTCAATCCTTTTTAATTAAATTTTCTTTTGCAGCTTCATTCTGACCTCTTCACATAGAAAGAATAATACGCTGTCCCACCATAACCGTTTTCCGTATTCCATTCCGCCGTGACTTCATAGATATAACCGCCGATTTTCAGCTCGATTTCATTTTCCATGACCGTGATGTCTTCACTCTCCGCGGTCGGATCAGACCAATTTTCATCACTCCAGCACCGAATGCTTACGATTCGATCCGGTTCTTCAGCAAAACGCAGGACAGCGGTTTTGCATGTTGTTTCAAGCGGCGGCAGCCACGCTTCACAATCGAGAGGATGCGCATGATCCACTTCTATCCCCGTAGAAGTTCCATCCCCATTTTCACGTTGCCAGGAATACGTTCCCAACAGCGCATCATGAGCGTTTTCATCGCTGATCACAGTCAATAGGGGCGGTTTCTCTAATCTGACCGATGTACCCTCCTCCATCACGGAAAACTCCGCATAATACCACTTTGCATCATAATCTCCCGAACTGCGGAAATTCATGATCTCTTTTACGATGCGGTAGGTTCCCGGCGTCAGTTCACCGTATAAAAACCCCCAGTCTTCCTCAAACTCGACGCTTCCCTCATCGGGGATACACCACGCCTCAGCCGTCCATCCGATCTCGTCGCCGATTCCCTGTGCATAGGGCATCTGCACCCATTCGTCCACTTCTTTTTTCTCAATCCGGTACTAGCTTCCGCTCGTGAGCTCGCCTGTCGGCGCTCCGCCGCGCTTTATAAATACAATCGTACAGCCCGTTGCGCTCACCGACTCCGCGCGCAGCGTCAATCCCCAGTCGTCTTCCTGCCCTGCATCCGCTTCCTGTGGCATTTCCTCTTCCATGACAGGCGGGTCTGATGGATTCCTAACAGAATACCATTCCCCTTCCATGAGAAGATAACAATCATTCGGACCGTTGATAATATAGGAATATTCCGACTTGTTCTCCCCTGCAAATACAAAGCCGTACGCTTCACCGCCATCCATGTCTCCGGGCGTATTTCCTTCCTCAAACTGCTCCCGCCTGCACTCTAAGCCGTTGATCCATGTCCTGAATGCCTCGACGGTTTCGCCGTTTATCACCCACTCTGTCATCTGTCCGCTGACGATGTGGGATACAGAAACCGTCGTCACATCATCACCAACAATTTCGGAGACGGGACTTTCAAAACCACGACCACTGCCGCAGCCAGCCGATAAACAGCATGCCAGTATGAGTATCACAACCTTTTTTTTCATCAATACCACTCCTTTTTGGAATCCTCATGAACGCTTCTTTTTTTCACCAAACTATGCCGCCGTCCTCGTCCCAATCCCACCGGGAACCATTCCATTCATCATTTGCGATCAGCATCCGCACCAGCTCTACGAATTCCAGCTTATACTCATCATCGCCGAGATTCAGATCATCCAGCATGGCCAGCACATCCCGGAACTGCATATTTCCGCAATATTCGCTTTCACGAAGCAACATACCAAACGCCGCAACACCCGCCGCAAAACGAATATTCACAGACGGCGTTCTTCCGTAGCTCTCCCGGCCAATCTCATAATCAAACTGCATGCTGCGGTCTCCATCCGGTTTTTTGCAGCGGATATGCAGCGTGCCGATATTTCCCTGCGACAGCGCGGACTGCATCGTTCCCCGCACAAGATGCACCTCATAGAGCGCCGTCACGCTGTGCCCCGCTCCGATCTCTCCCGCATCCTTCGTATCATCCGTAAAATCCTGTGCCGCAAGCGCCCTGTTTTCGTAACCGATCAGACGATACTCGCTCACAATGTCACTGTTAAACTCCACCTGAAGCTTTACATCCTTTGCTACCGTGACGAGCGTTGCTCCCAGCTCCTCCACAAGCACCTTTCTCGCCTCGCTTAAGGAATCAATGTATGCGTAATTGCCGTTTCCTTTATCCGCAAGCGTCTCCATCCGGTTATCCTTCAGATTTCCTGTCCCGAATCCGAGTACGGTTAAAAAAACACCGCTTCTTCTTTCCGTCTCCACCAGATTCTCCAGTTCTTCCACGGACGTCAGTCCCACGTTTAAGTCCCCATCGGTGGCGAGGATGATCCGGTTATTGCCGCCCTCAATAAAGTAATCCCGAGCGATCGAATAGGCTGTCATAATCCCAGCGCTGCCATTCGTGCTGCCGCTTGCCTCCAGCGCATTCAGCGCATTCACGATCCGATCCGTCTCGTTTCCCTTTGCGCCCGTCAGTACAACCTCATCCTCGCCCGCATAGGTCACGATCGAAACGCGATCCCTTGCCGTTAAGTTCGACACGAGCATCGTAAAGGCCTGCTGAAGAAGCGGCAGCTTATCCTCATCATACATGGAACCGGAAACGTCAATCAAAAAAACAAGATTCGAGGCCGGCGCGTCGGAAAAATCAATCGCTTCTGTCTGTAAGCCGATCTGCAGCAGATAGCTCTCCTCATTCCACGGGCATGCCGCAATCTCCGTATTGACGCCGAACGGCTCCCCCGCACGCGGTCCGTGATAATCATAGCTGAAATAATTCAGCATCTCCTCAATGCGGACGCTGTCCTTCGAAAACCACTCTGACGACCAGCCGCTCTCGATCATCCGGCGCAGATAGCTGTAGGATGCCGTATCCACATCCGCAGAAAAGGTGGAAAGCGGCTGCTCCCGTACACTGACA
The DNA here is from genome assembly GCA_947176965.1 of uncultured Lachnospiraceae bacterium. Classification (GTDB taxonomy): domain Bacteria; phylum Bacillota; class Clostridia; order Lachnospirales; family Lachnospiraceae; genus DLAJ01. The sequence continues at coordinate 32,818 of CAMWSU010000021.1, forward strand.
AACGCATTCTCCGTGATCTCGGCAAACTCGTCTCCATAGGGAATCCCCTGTGCGCCGCCCTCATACGGTGCCTCTGCTACATAATCGCTGTTAAATTCCGGCTCGGCATAGGACCATGACTCCTCGCTGTCGTACAGCATGTCGTCCGTATACCCGTTGTTTTCCGCGGGATAGACTCCTTTATCATTTTCCGAATTGCTGCCGTCCGCTCCTCCCGCATCCTGAATCGGCGGCGTTTGGTTATTTCCGTTTTGGGAATACATTGGTCCGCTGTCCTGCGCACCGTTCTCCGTACTCACCGTGTTCTCTCCTTTGCTCTGCCCGCAGCCGCCAAGCATGCCGATCGTCATACAGATTCCCAGTACCATTGCTGCCATTCTCTTTTTCATAATAAAATCCCTCCCTTTTTCGTATCTTTCACATCTTCTATAACAGATACGATTAAGCAGGGAGGGATTTATGGTATGATTGGAAATTTTTATAAAAAATATTTGCGTGCCTGCAAAGATCATCTAAAACAGTGATTTTCTTCGAATTGCCGTCGTTCTCTGCAATTATGACTTCTTCTTTGGCGCCGGATCGGAAAGCTCCGGAATCGCGCCTCCCGCGATTGCCCACAAATACAGGCTTGCCACCGTCCCGCAGGGCGAATAGCGCCTGCGGTACTTCTCAAATTTCTCACGGTCGATGCTGCGGTGACGGTAAAGCATCCGCATGCCGCGCAGGATCGCGAGATCTCCGAAGCTTACAATATCGGGTCTCTGCATGCAAAAGATCATGATCATTTCCGCCGTCCAGACGCCGATTCCCTTTAAGGAAGACAGTGCCGCGGCAACATCCGCATCGCTCATTGCTGTAAGTGCCGCGATATCGAATTCACCGTTTTTTACTTTTCCGGCAAAATCCTGAATATACTCCGCTTTTCGATACGTCATGCCGACCGCCTGCAGCTCGTCCTTTCCGAGTGAGAGAATGCTGTCCGCATCCACCCTGCCAAGCCGCGCCGTCAGCCGTTTCCACAAAGTTTCCTGCGCCGCAGTCGAAATCTGCTGCCCGATGATCTGGTGAACGACCGCGGAAAAGAGATCCGTATCCACCGCCCGATTGACATGACCAATTCGGTCAATCATCTCGCCCAGCCGCTTATCTCTGCTTTTTAAGTACTCTGTTTCCCGTGTTCCGTATTGTAAAAACATCGGATGTGTCTCCTCCTGAACCTGTTTCCCCGGTTCCTATTCTCCGTCATCCGCTTCATAGCTGATGAGTACATATCTCGTCTCTCCGTCCACGATTTCCGGCTCCACCGAAACGGTATACCGGCCTCCCACAGTCAATCCTTCTTCTTTTGTGCCAAGCAGTCCCGATAAAAATCCTTCCTTCTGCCAGAGCAAAATAACCGTTTCATCCGGTGCAGATGCCACACTATCCCCGGTCAGCTCCATTTGATAGAAGAATCCCTCTCTCGTCTGCCATGCGTCCACGATTTTCCCGCAGTATTCATATGTGGGAAGCGGTTCTGGTAATCTGTCATTATCCCCTGCAGGTTCTTCTTCCGGTGCAGATGCCGCATTTTCCGTATTTCCCTGAAATTCTTGCTCTGCGCCGTCCTCTGATGCCGCATTGTCTACAGGTTCAGCCTCTTCCTTAGGCAATTCAAAGCCTTCCTCCGCATCTGCTGCGAAGCCGTCATATTCACCCGCCAGATCGTCATGCACCTCCGATGCCATGCCGTTCATCATGCCGCTTTCCGATTGCTGCATTTCCTGAGCCGCCGGCGCCATATCTGCTGCCGTAGTATCCGCGCTTTCCGCCGATGCCGTCTGATTCGTTCCGTTCGCACTCTTTTCATTACTCTTTTCATTTCCTCTCCATGCGGGAAGAATGATTGCCAAACAGACGCATGCCGCCGCAAGGGAGCCCCAGACAGCAATCGTGCTTCGCTTGATCCGGCGCGTCCGAATACTCTTTCCTTTCGGCTCCTCGTTCTGCGTTGCTTTTTTATTCGCCAGCCTCGGTTCGATGCGGCTCCACAGATCAGGAATTTCCTGATCGAGCATCGCTTCATATTCATGTTTCAAATCCCTGCTCATAGCCACACCTCCTTAGCTTACCGATGGCATTGCGGTACTTCCATGTAACCGTACCCATCGGCATATGTAATGTATCCGATATTTCCTGAAAAGTCATATCACCGAGAATCTTCATATTAACAATCTGACGCTCCCCGTCCTTAAGCTGCGCGAGCGCCTCTTTCAGCGCGATGTTTCCGATGACTTCTTCCTCCACCGGACTCGTGACAAATCCGCCGCCGGACATTCCGCCCGGACCGCTTCCTCCCGCACGGGAATGGACATTGCCGCCCCCACCCCCTGCGCCGCCCGGATCGCCTGAACCGGCACCCTGCGCTTCAAACGCGCTGCTTCCCGTGTCCGAGCTGCCGCTTTGCGAACGAACCACGCTTCCGGCACC
>CAMWSU010000022.1 GCA_947176965.1 uncultured Lachnospiraceae bacterium
ATACGATATCATGCCTAGTCTCGTGGGCTCGGTTATGTGTATAAGAGACAGGGATTATTCTGTATAAAAAAGAATGGCGCCTTGCGCCAATCTTTCGAAGAATCTGCCTTTGGCAGATTCTTCCGGACTGAGAACTTTCCTAGTATCATAGAAAAGAGGGGATCTTATGAAAGTCGGAGAAAAAAGAGACGGCGTGATTTCCGTATCCTTTGCGATCGGGCAGGACGAGCAGGCACAGGGTGCCGCAGGAAAGAAGCAGGGAAAAACCAAATCCGTGCAGTTGGGCGCACCTATGCAGAAAAACCCTGTCCAGGAGAAAAAAGAAGCGGCGCTTCGCAAGGCGCGCAAGATCGTATCCGATGTGTTTGAAGGAGATAATAAAGTTGCACTGGATATGGAAAAGCGGCGCGCCAATATCAAAAAGCTGCAGGGCGAGTCCAGGGAGGCACAGACGGAATTAAATAAAATCAACAATCAGAAAGCGGAGTGGAAGAAGGAATACGGCATTGCGGATGACAGTCAGGAGCAGAAGGATTTAGAACTGTTGGAGAAGCGTCAGGACAGCCAATGGCCCGGCAGCGGTATCATCCTTACACCGGAAGAAAAAAAGCAGCTCGCTGAGATTGACGCCAAGGGTCTGACCGAATATCAGCAGCGAAGTCTTGAAGTAAACAAGGATGCGGGAATGTACCGCAACATTGTAGAAAGCAGTAAGCCGCAGATCAAGGCGGAGAATGACGCTATTTACGGGATGAAGCAGAGCATACTTGCCAAACCCTATGAACAGAGCATGGGCTTCGCACAGGATACGGCCGAGGATATTAAGCTGGCTGCGAGCAAAGAGGCTGCATACGGCATGATCAACGAAGTCAAAGACAAGGTTGACGAGGAAACGAAGGAAGCACAGGAGAAGGCAGAGGAGCGCAAAGAGGAAAAAGAAGAAAAAGAAGAAAAGCTCGAAGCGCGCAAAGAGCAGGAGAAGGCGCAGGAAGAGCGCATCCAGACGCAGCGTGAGAACAAAGCCGAGCGTGAACAAACCCTGGAGCGTAACAGGGAGCGTGCCGCTGAACAGAAGAAAGAGGCAGAAAGCCTTAGAGAAAAGATCGCAGAGAAGACAAAGACGGAAAAAGCGGAGGAACCCGCCGCCGAAAAGTCGGAGGAAGAGCGCGGAACCGGCAGGAAGGACGACACCAAGGAGACAGAGGATCGGAATGAAAAGCAAAGTTATACGATCACGGAGCTGTCTCAGGAGAAGGATACGGTGCAGGAGGATGTCAAGCGGGAGCTGAATAAGCTGGGGCTGACAGGAGAGGACGCGAAGGGCGTGGCTGTCGATAAGTATATTTGAGTGCAGTAAGGAGCATGTGTCCGCTTGGAGCAAGTCAAAACCAATCGTAATACGGTTAATAAAAAGTAAAAAGTAAACATTTATCGTCTTGACTTTGCGCACTACTACGATTAAAGTAATAGTGCGCTTGTTTTTTGCAACAATAGAATATATGCGAGGTATGTTCTGTTGTCCATACGCGTGTGATCATCTGCGGCATAAAGGATGTGTACGATGAAAGAGAAGATCAAAAAAGTTTTTCATAAAGATAACATACAGTGGATCAATGAACATTATATTCTGTTCTGCCTATATGAATCCCTTGCTTTGAACCTGATTCTTGAGAGTATTTCGCGCCATTCCCTGCTCAAGGCATTGCTATATGTGATCCAACGGCCGGTGATGTTTGTGTTTAATGCATTGATCCTGCTGCTGTTTTTCGGAGTCGGAAGCATTGTTCGCAGAAGAATCATGTATAATGCGATCATTTTTATCCTGCTTTTGGCGCTTGGCATTACAAACGGAATTCTGCTCTGTTTTCGGACAACGCCGTTTGCAGCGGTTGATTTTTTACTGATCACATCGGCGGTCCGCATTGTAAAGCTGTATTTGTCGCCGATTGTAATTGGGGTGATTTTGTTTGCAATCCTTGCGGCGGTTGTCTTGAGCGTGGTGCTGGGGTTAAAAACACCGAAATATCAGGGAAAACTGCATATACTGGCAACGCTGGCGATTGCTGTGGTCTATGCGTTCAGTCTGATCGGCATCAATCGTCTGCTGATCGTGTGCGGCGTGGCTACAGAGAATTTTTCCAATTTGGCGGATGCCTACCGTGATTACGGATTTCCCTACTGCTTTGCCAACAGTATCATCAACCTCGGGATGGAGAAACCGGATGATTATTCTCCGGAGCTGATCGAAAATGTTGTGCAAGGCTCGTTAAATGCGCCGTTTCCGGTCAACCCGCTGGAGCCGGGCATGGGAAACGGAGCCATGGGCGGAACAAATGCACCGGGAGAAATCGGCACTGTGCCTTCGGGTATGAATCCGGAACCGACGGGGGAGCCGGCGGGAGAAAATCAGCAGCCGGATACTGCGCAGACCGGAGAAACCGGAGGGATGCCGAATATTATTTTTGTCCAACTGGAATCCTTTTTTGACCCGTATACGGTTGCGGGATTGGAGTTTTCGCAGGATCCGATTCCGTTTTATCGTGAACTGACCGAGCAGTATACGACGGGCTATCTGTATGTGCCGTCCGTCGGAGCGGGTACCGCCAATACGGAGTTTGAGATTTTGACGGGGATGAATCTCGACTTTTTCGGCCCCGGCGAATATCCGTATAAAACGATCTTAAAATCGACGACCTGTGAGAGCATTGCGAACAACTTAAAAGCGCTTGGTTATACGGCCCATGCGATCCACAATAATGACGGGACATTTTATGACAGGCACATTGTTTTTTCACAGTTAGGTTTTGATACGTTCACACCGATCGAATACATGTATGATGTGGAACGCAATGTCAACGGTTTTGCAAAAGATGAGATCTTAGTCGGAGAGATCTTAAAAGCAATGGATTCCACACAGGGAGAGGATATCGTTTATGCAATCTCCGTGCAGGCGCACGGGGAGTATCCGTCTCAGCGTTTAGACGATGAGGAGCCAATCTTTATCCGCTATACGGATTTGAGCATGGCGTATGCTTGGAGCTATTATGTAAACCAAATAGCGGAGGATGACTGTTTTGTACGGGATCTTGTTACGGCGCTTGAGGAGCGGGGAGAGCCGGTGCTTCTTGTGCTTTACGGAGACCATCTGCCATATATGAATCTGGAAACAGAGGATGTGGAAGGCGGTGTGCTCACCGCAACGGAGTATGTGATCTGGGATAATATCGGTCTTCAAAAAGATGACATCAATTTGGAAGCATATCAGCTTTCCGCGAAGGTGCTTGAGGAAGCAGGCATTACACAGGGAATTTTAACGAAGCTTCATCAGAGCTGCATGTGGGACGAAGATTATCTCAGCAAGCTGGAGGTACTCCAGTATGACATGCTTTACGGTGACAGGGAGATTTACGGCGGCATCAATCCTTATGAGGCGACGGATTTAAGGCTTGGCATTGACGAGATTACCGTGACTGCCGTTACGAAGGAGGAGGAAGGGCTTGTTTATGTTTACGGAACGGGCTTTAACGAGTACAGTCATGTGTGTGTCAATGGGGAAACACAAAAGACAACGTATGTGGAGTCGGGAATGCTTTTGATAGAGGATCCGCAGTTGACTGCGGGCGACATTGTGACAGTCGCCCAGATCGGCACGGACAATATCACACTCGGAGAGACGGAGGGCTATGTCTGCGAGTGAGAGGGGCGGCAGGAGGCGCAAAGGCGGTCTGATACCTGCTCCGGTTCGGGATAAGCGGATGTTTTTTCGGATATGATCAGATATGAGTTATGTACTTGCCCGCAGGGGGATAGATATGTTATAATGGTAATCGTGTGAAAGGAACAGAAACGGGTGTTCCTTCGGAGAGCGCATATGGCAGAGCTAGAGAAGGCGCCGGAAAAGCCTGCAAGAACACAGGCGGAGCGGAGACGGCGGATCAATCGATTAAAGAAAATCATTGTACTGACGGTCATTTTGGCAATCCTGCTGCCTGTGCTTCTGTGTATCATTCTTTTTTTCAAGGTGGGCAGATTAGAGCAGAAGGTGCAGGAGCTTGAGGCGGCGCGCGAAGTGCGGCTTGCCGCACAGATGAGCGATTCACGGAGACTTTCTTCTGGCGGGGGAGAAGCCGGCTATCTTGCACAGGCGGACGGGAGTGCAGACCCTGTGATGGGAACGAATGCGTCAGACGGCATCTCACCGGACGGCATGTTGATGGGGGGCACACCGATATATAGCACGCCGGAAGAGGCGGGAACTGCCGAAAGCGTCGTATCAGGCGAAGATATTCCGGATTCTGTCAGTGAAGACGAGGGACAAGCCGGTGACGGAGCGGATATGCACGCGGGTGACGGCGCTGCGGATGGCGGCGCACAATCCGAGGACGGCACGGACGCGGATGTGCAGAGTGAAGCTGGGGAGGATGCGGAATTAAGCGGAGAGCAGCAGTATCCGGATTACCGCAAGGTGTATCTGACATTTGATGACGGACCGAGCAGCAACACCGAAGAGATTTTGGATATCTTAGACCGTTATGGCGTGAAAGCAACCTTTTTCGTTGTGGGTAAGACGGATGAGCATTCGCAGGAAATGTACCGGCTCATTTTGGAGAGAGGGCATACGCTGGGGATGCATTCCTACAGCCATCGGTATGGTGAGATTTACGCATCGACGGAGGCGTTCACCGAGGATTTAGAGAAAATCCGCAGTTATCTGTATGACATGACCGGCGTGACAAGCTGTTTTTACCGTTTTCCGGGAGGAAGCAGCAATGCGCTCAGCAGCACGGATGTGCAGGAGCTGATCGATGTTTTGAATGAGCGGGGCATCATTTATTTTGACTGGAATGTCGTAAACGGAGATGCGGGAAGCGTACAGCTTTCGGCGGCGCAGCTTGCGGATAATGTAACAAACAATATGGAACGGTATCGCACGGCGATCGTGCTGATGCATGATGCGTCAGGAAAACATGCAACAGTTGAGGCGCTGCCGGTGATCATAGAACGCATTTTACAGATGGAAAATACCGTTATCCTGCCGATCACGGAGGACACGGCACGGATCCAGCAGGTAAAAGCGGAGGAAGAGAGCGAGTAACGCCTGAACAGATGCGCAGGCTGTTGCGGAAAGGTGTGGTTGAAAGATGGGATTTTTTTCGGACTTAAAGGAAGACTTATCGCAGGCCGTCAGCGAATTGATGCCTGACGAAACGGCGGATGCCGAACAGACAGAAAGCCAGACGCTGGCCGATATGGTAGACCGGCTTGATGCGATGAGTGAGACAGAGCCGGATTCGTCGGTATTTGAGGAGACGGGAGAGGTGCAGACCGAGGAAGAAGAGCTGCTGGCAGAACTGTTTGGGGAGTCGGAGAGTACCCTGGAGCGCGAAGACGTATCGGAAGAAGCCGCAGCAGAATCGGAAGCAGAGGAAATGGAGCTTGCACAGCTGCTTGAGGCGGCCGAGAGCGATTCGGAGGCAGAGGAGCCTGTATTGGATACTGTCTTGGATTTGGAGGACAGCACAGAAGATGTACAGAGTGAAGAAGACAAGCTGTTGGCTGAGCTGTTTGATCTGACGGCGGATGCCGAAGATCTTGTGGAGGAGAACACGGAAGAACCGGATATCGCAGCGGATGAAGCACAAGCGGTCCGGGAGATGGCGGATACACCGGAGATGACTGCGGTGGAGCCGGATACTGTGCTGGATGAGATCATGTCGGGCGGTATGACGGAAGGCGGGACAGAGACGGTCAAAACAACAGAAGAAGCGTCGGAGACAGACATCCTGATGGCAGAAACGGACGATACGATGAGCGAGTCGGCAGAGGCAGAAGCCGTGATCGAAGAAAATACGGCGGGGCTGTTTGGAGCATCAATTTCAGAAGCAGAATTGGTGCCGGATGCGTCCGAAAACGGCATGATTGAAGAAAGCATGCCGGATGCATCTGAAAACAGCATAATGGAGGAAAGTATGCCGGATACGGCAGAAAATAATATGATAGAGGAAAGCATGCCGGATGCGGCAGCGGAAACAGAAATCATAAAAGAAGCGGAGGCAGAAAAAATGTCAGAGGAAGTAATGGAAATGGATAGTACAGCAGTAAACGAGGAAGAAAAAGAAGTAGAGAAGGAAGGGGTTAAGAGCATGCAGGAGCAGTTATTTGGTGAGAACGAGGTAGCAAGTGATGAGAAATCTATAATCACGGAAGGAATGACGATCACTGGTGACGTTATATCGAAGGGATCTTTAGAAATCTTCGGAACGATCACGGGTAATATTGACATTCTCGGCAAGCTGGATGTGACCGGCGTAGTCAATGGCAATTCCAAGGCGGCTGAGATTTATGCAGAGTCAGCAAAGATCGTCGGTGAAGTAAATTCTCTCGGAAGCGTAAAGGTTGGACAAAGTTCTGTGATCATCGGTAATATCATGGCAACAAGCGCAGTCGTCGCAGGAGCAGTTAAGGGTGATATTGATGTCAAAGGACCTGTTATCTTAGATACCTCCGCGATCGTCATGGGCAATATCAAGTCTAAGTCCGTTCAGATCAACAACGGTGCGGTTGTGGAAGGTATGTGCTCTCAGTGCTATGCGGATGTTAATCCGACTGCGTTCTTTGATGAGTTCAAGAAGACCGCGAAAATATAAAATGGATTTGCAGAAAGCCTGAATAAAGAGGAGAGAACGGCATGAAGCGTATTCTATTGAAGCTGAGCGGCGAAGCGTTGTCGGGTGATAAGAAGACCGGATTCGATGAAGCGACGGTCAGAGAGGTTGCGCTGCAAATCAAGCAGCTTGTCGAAGACGGGATTGAGGTCGGTGTCGTGATCGGCGGCGGCAATTTTTGGAGAGGGCGATCAAGTGAGAATATCGACCGTACCAAAGCCGACCAGATTGGTATGCTGGCAACGATCATGAACTGTATATATGTGTCTGAAATATGCAGAAGCGTCGGATTGATGACGAATGTATTGACGCCGTTTGAGTGTGGTTCCTTTACAAAGCTCTTTTCTAAGGATCGCGCAAACAAGTACTTCTCAAAGGGTATGGTCGTGTTTTTTGCGGGTGGAACCGGGCATCCTTATTTCTCCACGGATACCGGAGTGGTATTGCGTGCGGTCGAAGTGGAGGCCGACGTGATCCTGCTTGCAAAGGCGATCGACGGAGTTTATGATGACGATCCAAGGACAAATCCCGCGGCCCAAAAATACGACAAGGTTTCGATCGACGAGGTGATCGCGCGCAATCTGCAGGTCGTTGACATGACGGCATCCATTTTAGCCAGAGACAATCAGATGCCGATGCGTGTATTCGGACTGAATGAAAAAAACAGTATTGTAAATGCGATAAAGGGTGATTTTGGCGGTACGGAAGTGACTGTGGTCAGGGAGGGTTAATATGGACGCAAGATTAGTGCAGTACGAGGAAAAAATGCAGAAAGCGCTTGAGTTTTTGCAGGCAGATTTTCAGACGATCCGTGCGGGGCGTGCCAATCCGCATATTCTGGATAAGATCAAGGTGGATTATTACGGAACGCCGACGCCGATTCAGAGTGTCGGTAATATCACGGTTCCTGAGGCAAGAATGATCCAGATTGCGCCTTGGGAGAAATCGCTGATCAAGGAGATTGAGAAGGCGATCATGATGTCCGACATCGGAATCACGCCGTCGAACGACGGAGCGGTTGTGAGGCTGGTATTTCCCGAACTGACGGAGGATCGAAGAAAAGAACTTGTCAAGGATATCAAGAAAAAGGGCGAGGACAATAAAGTTGTTATCCGTAATGCCAGACGCGACGGCAATGATGCGGTGAAGAAACTCAGCAAGGAAATCTCGGAGGACGAGGTAAAGCAGCTCGAAGAACAGCTTCAAAAGGCGACGGATAAGTACATCAAGGAAGTTGACACACTCGTCGAGAGCAAATCAAAGGAGATCATGACGGTATAAGCGGAAATGGGGGGCGCACGGCATGCTTGCATGCGGGTGCGCCCTTGTCTGACGATGGGCACATTCTTTTGAGGAGGGAAGGGCATGAGAATACCGCAGCACGTGGCAATTATTTTGGATGGAAACGGGCGTTGGGCAAAAAGCAAGGGAATGCCTCGTAATTACGGGCATGTGCAGGGCGCAAAGAATGTTGAGGTCGTCTGCCGTGCTGCGCATGAAATGGGAATCCGTTATCTGACAGTATATGCGTTTTCCACTGAAAACTGGAGCAGACCGTCGGATGAAGTCGCGGCGCTCATGAAGCTCTTAAAAAGCTATCTTTCCACTTGTAAGAAGACGGCGAAAAAAAATAATATGCGCGTGCGTGTGATTGGTGACCGGGCCGGACTGGATGATGAGTTTCAGCGTCAGATCGCGGAGCTGGAGGAAGCGACAAAGGATTATGACGGTCTGAATTTTATCGTTGCGCTCAATTATGGAAGCCGCGACGAGATTGTGCGCGCCGTTCAGAAAATTGCCGCGCAGGTAAAGACGGGGGAGCTTCTTAGCGAGGAGATCACGGCGGAGTTGTTTGAGGCGTCCTTGGATACGGCGGGCATTCCGGCACCCGATCTGCTCATACGCACGAGCGGGGAACAGCGTCTCTCTAATTTCCTGCTCTGGCAGCTTGCCTATGCCGAGTTCTATTTTACGCCTGTACCGTGGCCCGATTTTGACGGGAAGGAATTGCAGAAAGCGGTGGAGGCATATCAGGACAGGGATCGTCGGTACGGCAAAGTGTGAGAAGACAGGGGGAAAAAACATGTTTCTGACAAGAACAATCAGCGGAATCGCGCTCATAATACTGGCATTTGGCGCTATCTGGGCGGGGGACTGGGTATTGCTGCTCACGATTTATGCCGTGTCCCTGATCGGCTTTTTGGAGCTGACGAGGGCAATGGGGGTAAATCAAAAAGGAAAGGGACCCAATGCCTATGAGATCATCGGTATCATCGGCATTACCTGTTATGATGCGCTCATGTATTTATATGGTTCAGGGCTTGGACTTCTTCGCGCAGGCGGGGATGCGAAGCTTACGATAACGGGGGCGGCAGCAGCCGCGTTTGCGTGTCTGATGGTCATGATCATCACATTACTGTGTCTGATGGCGGTCTATGTGCTGACATTTCCGAAAACAAAATGCGATGTACCGATCAGAACCTTTTTTGCCTGTATCTATGCGCCCGTCATGCTTTCTTTTATCTGGCTGATCCGCGAGTGGTACGGAGGTTTCTATCTTGTATGGCTTGTGTTTATCAGCAGTTGGATCAGCGATACCTGTGCCTACCTTGTCGGCAGGACATTCGGAAAGCATAAGCTCGCACCCGTGTTAAGCCCGAAGAAATCCATAGAAGGCTCGATCGGCGGCATCCTGGGCGCGGCACTGATCGGTTTTCTATACGGATTTGTACTGCAAAAAACAAATGCGCTTGCGATACCGAATCAGGCATTCTATTTTGCCCTGATCGGCGGTGTCGGCTCCGTGCTTTCCCAGATCGGCGATTTGGCGGCATCGGGCATTAAGCGCGATCATGATATTAAGGATTACGGAAAGCTGATTCCGGGGCATGGCGGTATTATGGACCGCTTTGACAGTGTGATCGTGACGGCACCGCTCATTTATTTCCTGGGAATTTTTCTTTTGGCATAAACAGTGCTGATTTTGATGGGATGGAGGGCAGCGATGAAAAAAGATGCGGAAAGCAGAAAAATCGCAATTCTGGGGTCAACAGGCTCCATCGGCACGCAGACGATTGAGATCGTGCGTGCAAATCCGGAGTTAAAGGTTGTGGCTCTTGCGGGGGGTACGCGTGTGGAGCCAATCGAAGCGCAGATACGGGAATTTCAGCCGTTGATCGCGTGTATGTGGACCGACGAGGCGGCAAAAGAGCTTTCGATGCGCGTGAAGGATCTGCCCGTGCGCGTGGTTTCCGGTATGGATGGGCTTTTGGAGATCGCGGCGATGCCGGAGGCGGAGGTGGTTGTGACGGCGATCGTCGGTATGATCGGTATCCGTCCGACCATTGCGGCGATCAAGGCGCATAAGACGATCGCACTTGCCAATAAGGAGACGCTTGTGACGGCGGGGCACATCATCATGCCGCTTGCGAAGGAGTGCGGCGTTTCCATTCTTCCTGTGGACAGCGAGCACAGTGCGATCTTTCAGTCGATGCAGGGGCAGCCGCGTGAGCGTGTACATAAAATCCTGCTCACGGCGTCCGGAGGGCCGTTTCGGGGAAGAACGAAGGATCAGCTTGCCTGCGTGACGGTGGAGGATGCGCTGAGGCATCCGAACTGGTCTATGGGAAAAAAGATCACGATTGACTCAGCGACGCTGGTCAATAAGGGCTTGGAGGTTATGGAAGCGCGCTGGCTGTTTGATGTGGATGTAAAACAGATCGAGGTGCTCATCCATCCGCAGAGTATCCTCCATTCCGCTGTGGAATATGCGGATGGCTCGATCATCGGGCAGATGGGGCTGCCGGATATGAAGCTCCCGATTCAATATGCGCTTTTTTATCCGGACAGAAAACCGATGGACGGCGGGCGCGTGGATCTGTGTCAGATCTCGCAGCTCACATTTGAAAAGCCGGATATGGAGACCTTTGCAGGGCTTTCCATGGCGCTTACGGCAGCTAAAGCGGGAGGCACGATGCCGACCGTGTTCAATGCAGCGAATGAGCGGGCAGTCAGTTTGTTTTTGCAGAAAAAGATACGATTTTTACAGATTTATGAGCTGATAGCGGACTGTATGAGCGCCCATCGGATTGTCAATAATCCGAATGTAAATGAGATTCTTGAAGCGGAAGCAGAGACATATGATTTTATTAAGCAATTAACCGGAGACACACAATTATGATAAAAATTTTATGGTTCCTCGTGATATTTGCGGTGGTCGTCATCGCACATGAATTCGGTCATTTTTTGATCGCGAAGGCAAACGGTGTCCGCGTGGTGGAGTTCACCGTAGGTGCCGGTCCGATCTTACTGAAACGGCAGGGAAAGGAGACGCTTTACACATGGCGACTGCTGCCGCTTGGCGGTGCCTGTATTTTTGAGAACGAGGACGGACTTGATGAATCAGAAAAAAAGAAAAAAACAGGGGATGCGGCACAGGAACTGATTCCAGATACGGAACGGGATCGCTCGCTGCCGGCGGCAAGCGTGTGGGTGCGGATCGCGACCTATGCGGCGGGACCGATCTTTAATTTTCTGCTTGCATTTTTCTTTTCCCTGATCGTTGTCGGAATGTCCGGCACCGACGGTACAAAGCTGCTTAGCGTCGTGGAGGGCTATCCGGCCGAAGAAGCGGGATTAATGGCGGGGGATGAGATCATTTCCTTAAATGGGGAGCGGGTGCATCTTTACCGCGAAGTAACCATATTTTCGCAGCTAAATCAGGGCAGGGATGTGAAGGTTGTCTATGAGCGGGACGGTGAGCGCTATACGACGATGATCACACCGCGTTATGATGAGCAGGAGGGACGATATTACATGGGTTTTTCGGGCGGCATTTATGAAAAATGCAATCCGATCGACACGATCAAGGCGGCATATTATGAGGTCCGTTATTGGATCAAGGTCACTTATAAGAGCCTGTTCATGCTGTTTCGGGGGGAGGCATCCGTCAAGGATCTTTCCGGGCCGGTCGGCATGGCGCAGGTGGTCGGCGAGGTCTATGAGGAAGCGTCCGAGTATGGCATTTTAACGCTGATCGCAAGTATGCTGAACTTTGCAATCTTACTGAGTGCGAACCTGGGGGTTGTCAATCTGCTCCCGCTTCCCGCGCTGGACGGCGGCAGGCTTGTATTCGCATTTGTTGAAGCAATCCGCGGGAAGCCCGTACCGCGCGACAAGGAAGCAATCGTACACTTTATCGGGGTGATCATGCTGCTGGCGCTCATGGTATTCGTCATGTATAATGATATTATGCGGCTGTTCAAGTGAATGACACAAAAAATTGCACAAAAAAGAGGTGTTCCGAATGGGGGACACTTCTTTTTTTGTGCCGGAAACAACGGGAAAGTAAGGCATGAAAAAAATCGTCATTCTGCCGATAGCCGATGATGCGGGAAGGGGATATAATAAGAATGCCGGAACGGTCAGTTGCGGCGGCACATCTTTGGGATTGAGGGATTCTGTATGAAGCATTTCTTATTGTGGCGGTTCTGCTACGAAGATTCTGTAAAAGCGAGTTTGCTGTATTTTACTTTTTTACGCAGAAATCGGGAGAATGGAAGGGTTTATTTTGTTAGGACGCTGTGCCATGTTTTGCCCGTATGTCTGCTCATTGTATTGCTGAATGTTCTGCTTGGAACAGGATTTGTGGAAGGTACCTTTACAGACCGAATGTATGGAAACATTGAGCGCGGTGGCACAGATTGGGATGGAAACATCGAGTGCGGCGGAAGCACGGTCTGGGATGGAAACATCGAGTGTGATGGCAGCGCAGATTGGAATGAAAGCAGAGGGAAAGAGATGAAGGAGGCGGAGACGCTGTTTATAACGATCTGTGATACGGACGGGGTAAAGCGTCTGCTTTCATCGGAGCATCCGGCCATCTTGACGCAGGGCTTATATTTTTCGTACCCAAAGGACGTTAAGGAATGTGAGATCTGTCAAAATGACGGCACATGGATAAAAACAACGGAGCGGGTTTATCTTGATCCGAAGCAGACAGAGGATGCGGTGATTCGTGTGCGCTTTCGGGCAAAGGGAAGCGATGGGAGTCTGCGTTACAGCAGAAGCTTTGTACTCGTCGGAAGCGGGTGAAGGGCCGCCTAATGCATACCCAGCGCAGTTTAGCCAAAGATGAATGAGACGCTGCACTGGAGTACTGACATAGGAAAATAGGCAGTATAGGAAGATCAAACTGTTTGACCGTTGTTTGTCGGATATTGCAAACGGCAAGGGTTGTTAGTATACTAAAAACACAAAGAAAGGTTTGTACAATGGCAAAGGCACGGAAGATAAGGCCGGATACAGTATTGAAGAATTACTGGAACGACAATGAGCAGTTCGCAGACATTTTTAACGCCGTACTATTTGAAGGGAAACAGGTCATTAAACCTGAAGAGTTGGAAAACGAAGATACGGAGGAATCGGCCATTCTGATGCATAGGGATTATGCAGAGAGCATTAAGGCATCCAGAGACAATATGAAAGTGAGCAAAAAATCTACAGCATATGGCATAAAATTGGTCATGCTTGGTTTAGAGTCCCAGGAACAGATTCATTATGCCATGCCCCTGCGCATTATGGGTTATGACTATGGTACATATAAAAAACAATATGATAGCAATGCAAAGCAGTATCAAAAATCTAACGGCCTGAATGAAGAGGAATACCTGTCAAGAATGAAAAGGACAGATAAATTTATGCCGGTCATCACCATTGTTGTTTATTATGGAGAAAAGCCATGGGACGGTGGCTGGAGCGACAAACTGCAAGATTGATTATCTTGCATTGGATGGGAAAGGAGTTGTGGGTATGTATAATTTGTTTGATGAGATTGCAAAGGATAGCAAAGCGGAAGGTATCATCGAAACGGGTTTTGATTGCGGATTATCTGAAAATGATATTTTAGAGAGGCTGCAAAGTAAGCTGAATGTGTCCATGCAAATGGCGCAGGAATATCTTAAGCAGTTTGGAAAGCAGACCATATCATAGCATCAGAAGCACCTCATACACCAGCCCACTAGGGCGTTTCAAATTTGATACCTCGCTGCTTGCAGCGGGGTGTTTTGCTTTTTGATAGGTAAAGTCATAAGGGGCACAATATCATATCGGTGAAAATGAAAACCTGGTAGAAAACAAAAGAAGAAACTGCTATAATGAAAAATAGAACTGATAAGAGAAACGGAACTGGTACACTAGGTTCAAACAAAATAGGAGAACATGATGACGAAAAGAGAACAGACTAAGGTGATACAAATCGGAGACCGCTTGATTGGCGGAGGCAATCCGATCTTAATACAATCCATGACAAATACGCGGACGGAGGATGTGCAGGCGACCGTGCAGCAGATTCAACGGTTGGAGGCGGCAGGCTGTGAGATTGTCCGCTGCACCGTACCGAATAAAGAGGCGGCGCAGGCAATCGCAGAGATTAAAAAACAGATCCGGATTCCGCTCGTGGCGGATATTCATTTTGACTACCGCATGGCAATCGCGGCAATCGAAAACGGTGTGGACAAGATCCGCATCAATCCGGGAAATATCGGTTCCAAGGAAAACGTGAAGGCGGTCGTGGATGCGGCAAGGGAGCGGAATGTGCCGATTCGCGTCGGCGTGAACGGCGGCAGTTTAGAGCGCGAAATGATCGAAAAATACGGCGGCGTGACGCCGGAAGGCATTGTGGAGAGCGCCCTTGATAAAGTGCGCATGATCGAGGAGTGTGATTATGACAGGATTGTCATCAGCATTAAGTCCTCGGATGTTCTTTTTTCCATCAAAGCGCATGAGCTGATCGCGGAAAAAACTGATTATCCGCTGCATGTCGGCATTACGGAGTCGGGAACGCTGACAAGCGGTAATATCAAGTCTGCACTTGGGCTTGGCGTGATTCTGCATGAGGGGATCGGCGATACGATCCGCGTTTCTTTGACGGGCGATCCCGTGGAAGAGGTAAAGAGCGCCAAAATGATCCTGCGCAATATGGGGCTTCGCACGGGCGGCATCGAGGTTGTTTCCTGTCCGACCTGCGGAAGAACAAGGATCGATCTGATCGGACTGGCGAATCAGGTAGAGGAAATGGTGCAGGACATTCCGTTAAATATCAAGGTTGCCGTGATGGGCTGCGCCGTCAACGGTCCCGGAGAAGCAAGGGAGGCGGACATTGGCATCGCAGGCGGCGACGGCGAAGGTCTGCTGATCAAAAAAGGAGAAATTGTGCGGAAAGTGCCGGAGGAACAACTGCTTTCCGTTTTAAGGGACGAGCTGCTAAACTGGAACGAGGCGTAAAAAATGGCGAAGAGCTTTTTTGAGGTGTTTCCCTCACTCAAACTGAATCAGACAGTCAGCGCGCGTTTTGAGCCGGTCTTAGTGGAACGTGTCAGCACAACGCGGAATAAGGATATGCTGCGCGTGTATCTTTTTTCGGAGCGTCTGCTGCAAAAGGAAGATATTTTTTATGCCGAGCAGGAGATCAAAAAGCAGCTTTTTTCGCGGGCAAACATGACCGTGCGCCTGTTGGAGCGATATGTCCTTTCTGCACAGTATGACTTAAAAAAGCTCATGGAGGCGTATTATGACAGCCTCCTTTTAGAGCTGCGCGCATACGATCATGTGCTTTTTTCCATGATGAAAAAAGCACATTTTTCCTATCCGGACGAACATGAGCTTGTCGTGGAGGTGGAGGATACCGTGCTTGCGCGCGGGAAAGAGCGGGACTTAAAGCACATTTTAGATAACCTTCTGCAAAAACGCTTTTCCATGCATGCGGAGGCGGAGATCACCTATCGCGAGGCGGCGGTGAACAAGCACAGGCAGGAAGATGAGGAGCGGCTTCGCAGGGAGGTCATGGACATTGTGAGCCGCGCGGGAGCGGCGGCATCAGGCGGGCAGGCAGAAGACGCCTACCTGGAAAACGGTGCGGGCGGCGCGGCTGATTCTGCGGCACAGGAAGCGGGCGGCGCGGCGCAGGGAGCGGACGGCGTATCAAAAGGCGCAGCAGGCATGACCGCGCGGAATGTATCGCAGGATTCAGGACAGAAGCAGGGTGCAGGTTCCCAGAATGCCGCGCGCGGGGCAGGCGGTGCATCGCAGGCATCGGGGCAGGCGGCGCAGGAAAAATCTTTCAAAGCGCGAAATGCGGAGAGAGGAGCGTCCGGCAGAGATTTTTCCAAGGGCGGCTATGCCAAAAGCGGCAGGCGCACGGAAAATCCCGACGTCATCTGGGGGCGTGATTTTGACGACGAATCGATGCGGCTTGACGAGATTCAGGGCGAGATGGAGGAGGTTGTTGTTTCCGGTATGCTCACAAGAGTGGAACCGCGCGCGATCAAGAACGAAAAAACTATTTTGATCTTTGATCTCACGGATTTTACCGATACGATCACGGTGAAAATGTTTTTCAAAAACGAACAGTTTGAAGAGATAAAAGATCAGTTCAAGGAGAATGTATTTGTGAAGCTCAAGGGTGTGACCCAGCTTGATCGGTTTGACGGAGAGCTCACGATCGGTTCGATCTACGGCATCAAAAAAAGCACGGACACCCGCAAGCCGCGCATGGACTACAGTGTGCGCAAGCGCGTGGAGCTGCATTGTCATACAAAGATGAGCGATATGGACGGTGTTTCTGACGTCGCTGATCTGTTAAAGTGCGCGGGTCGCTGGGGCATGAGCGCAATGGCGATCACCGATCACGGCGACGTACAGGCGTTCCCCGAGGCGAACCATGCGCTGGATAAGCTGCCGGAAGGCTTTAAGCCGATTTACGGCGTGGAGGGTTATCTGGTCGATGACTTAAAGCAGATCGTCACAAATCCGAAGGAATATCCGTTAGACGGCGCCTATGTGGTGTTTGACTTAGAGACGACGGGATTTTCCCCGGTATCCAACCGAATCATCGAGATCGGCGCGGTCAGGGTGGAGAACGGAAAGATCACGGCGCGGTTTTCGACGTTTGTGAATCCTGACGTGCCGATCCCGTATGAAATCGAAAAGCTGACGAATATTCATGACAGCATGGTGATGGACGCACCCATGATCGAACAGATATTGCCGGAGTTCGTTTCCTTCTGCGAAGGTGCGGTAATGGTGGCGCACAACGCGGATTTCGATATGAGCTTTTTGAAGGAAAATTGCAGAAGGCAGGGCTTTGGCACGGACTATACTTATTTAGATACGGTCGGGCTTGCGCGTGCCCTGCTGCCGGAATTAAATAAATTCACGCTGGATACGATCTGTAAAAAATTAAATATTTCTCTTGAGGGGCATCACCGCGCAGTCAATGATGCGGAAGCGACGGCGGAGATCTTCGTCCGGTTTCTTGCAATGTGCAAAGAACAGGGCGCGGATGACCTTTCAAAGATCAATGCGCTCGGCGCATCAAACGTGGAGGCAGTCAGAAAGCTGCATGCGTACCACGTCATTGTTTTGGCAAAAAATGATACGGGGCGCATCAACCTATACAAGCTGATTTCAGAATCGCATCTGAATTATTTCAGCCGCCGCCCGAAAATGCCGAAAAGTCTCCTCATGAAATACCGCGAGGGTCTGATCATCGGCAGCGCGTGCGAGGCGGGAGAGTTATTCCGCGCGATCGTGGAGGAAAAGTCGGACGAGGATATCAGCAGGATTGTCCGGTTTTATGATTATCTTGAGGTGCAGCCGATCGGCAATAACCGGTTTATGATCCGTGACGAAAAGCTCTCCAATGTAAACAGCGAGGAAGATCTGATCGCCTTAAACAAAAAGATCATTGCGCTTGGCGAGCAGTTTTGCAAGCCCGTCGTTGCAACCTGCGACGTTCATTTTTTGAATCCCGAGGATGAGATCTACCGCCGTATCCTGATGGCGGGACAGGGATTTCCCGACGCGGACGAGCAGGCGCCGCTCTACCTTCGGACAACGGAGGAAATGCTTGCGGAATTTTCCTATCTGCCGCCCGAAAAGGCGGAGGAGATCGTGATCACGAATACGAATCTCATTGCGGATATGTGCGAGTACATATCGCCCGTGCGCCCGGATAAGTGCCCGCCGGTCATTGAAAACAGCGACCAGATTTTGACGGACATTTGCTATAACAGAGCGCATGAGCTTTACGGCGAAAATCTGCCCGAGGTCGTGGAGAAGCGGCTTAAAAGAGAATTAAACTCCATTATCTCAAACGGCTTTGCCGTTATGTATATCATTGCGCAGAAGCTTGTGTGGAAGTCGGTTGAGGACGGCTATCTGGTCGGCTCGCGCGGTTCGGTCGGCTCTTCGTTCGTGGCGTTTATGGCGGGGATCACGGAGGTCAATTCCCTTGCGCCGCATTACCGCTGCGCTAATTGCTTTTATACCGATTTTGATTCCGAGGAGGTCGCGGCATTTTCCGGCAGGAGCGGCTGTGATATGCCGGATAAGATTTGTCCGAAATGCGGCAAGCCGCTCGTCAAGGACGGATTTGACATTCCGTTTGAGACGTTCTTAGGCTTTAAGGGCAACAAAGAGCCGGATATTGATTTGAATTTTTCGGGCGAATATCAGAGTAAGGCGCATAAATATACGGAAGTGATCTTCGGCTACGGACAGACCTACCGCGCGGGGACGATTGGCGCGGTTGCGGATAAAACGGCGTACGGGTATGTGCGCAAGTATTTTGAGGAGCGCGGTGTCAAGAAGCGCGCAAGCGAGATCAACCGTCTTTCTATAGGATGTACGGGTGTCAGGCGTACGACCGGGCAGCATCCGGGCGGTATCGTCGTGCTTCCGGTCGGGGAGGAGATCAACTCGTTTACGCCGGTGCAGCACCCCGCGAATGATATGACAACACCGATCATCACGACGCATTTTGACTATCATTCCATTGACCATAACCTGCTGAAGCTTGACATTCTCGGGCACGATGATCCGACAATGATTCGGATGCTGCAGGACTTAACGGGGGTTGATCCGACGAAAATTCCGTTAGACGATAAGCAGGTCATGTCCTTATTTTCCTCGACGGAGGCGCTCGGCATCACGCCGGATGAGATCGGCGGATGTGAGATGGGATCGCTCGGGATTCCCGAGTTCGGAACCGAGTTCGTCATTCAGATGTTAAAGGATACGAAGCCGCAGTCCTTTTCCGATCTGGTGCGGATTTCCGGGTTATCCCACGGAACGGACGTGTGGCTTGGCAACGCACAGACGCTGATCGAGGAAGGAAAGGCGACAATTTCCACCGCGATCTGTACCCGTGACGACATTATGATCTATCTGATTCAAAAAGGAATCGAGAGCGAGCAGGCGTTCACGATCATGGAGAAGGTGCGGAAGGGAAAGGGCTTAACCGATGAGATGGAGCAGGTCATGTTAGAGCATGACGTGCCGGACTGGTATATCTGGTCGTGCAAAAAGATCAAGTACATGTTCCCGAAGGCACATGCCGCCGCATATGTCATGATGGCATGGCGCATCGCTTATTGTAAGGTCAATTACCCGCTGGCTTATTATGCGGCGTATTTTTCCATCCGTGCAAAAGCGTTTTCCTATTCGCTCATGTGCAGGGGACGGGCGCATTTAGAGAGCATCATGAGCGATTATAAAAAGCGCATGGACACGCTTGCCAACAAGGAGCAGGATGCGTACGGCGATATGAAGATCGTACAGGAAATGTATGCGCGCGGCTTTGAATTTGAGCCAATCGATATTTTTAAGGCGCAGTCGCGCTTATTTACGGTGACGGAGAACGGAAAGATCATGCCTGCCTTAACGAGCATTGACGGCGTATCCGAGGCGATCGCGGACGCGATTGTTGAGGCGGCTAAGGACGGTCCTTTTTTATCAAGGGATGACTTTTACGACCGGACGAAGACGCCGAAGAAATGCGTGGACGAGATGGCGGAAATGGGGCTGCTCGGTGATATCCCGCTTTCCAATCAGCTCAGTCTGTTTGATTTTGTGTCGTAGGACTTCTTTTGCTATTGACAATCGAACGTATGTTTGCTATTATCGTGGTGGAGATGTGATTAGATGTGCTGATAAAAGGGAGATGAGGGCAATAGACTATAAGAAACTTATTATGGAATTGCTTGATAAGGTGGATCAGAGAAGGTTAAAGATCATTTATGCCTATATCAAAGCGATTTTGGGATTGGGATGATACCCAATCCCATTTTAATTGATTGGAAATTCTCCGAAAGAGTGCGAAGCACTCTTTTTTATGGCGCCGCCATTTTTTCTGCGATTTCTTCGAGCAAGTTCCACTGATCCTCATTGAGATCTGCAAGAGCGGAGAGTAAGAGTTTTTGAAAGGAAGCATTCTCATCCATCTGAACTCGTCCGATAAACGAAGCAATCTGCTCGTCCATTGTCTGCTCGAGAAACATGTCTCCGGCGCCGTCACGCAGCCAGTGCTCATTCACATGAAACTCCCTGCAAATCAGGGATATGACCGAGTCGGCAGGCTCATTTCTTCCGATTTCATAATTTGCGATTCCGCCCCGTTTGATCCCGAGCCGGTCAGCAAATTCCTGCTGGGTTAAATCAAGTTCTTTTCGAAGCTTTTTGATCCGGTCTTTCACGATAAAGTCCATCCTCTCTTTCCGATTTGTGCTCATTATATAAATTAAAATCACAAATGTCAATAAAAATAGCAACAAAACATTAAAAAATTGCAACAAATGCACAAAGTAAGCTTGAAAAAAGTAACATAATCACATATAATAGCAATGTAATCACACAAAGGAGGAAAAATCTTAAACTGAGAAAAATGGAGGAAATGAAACATGATGAGAAAAAAATGGAGCGCAAAAAGTCTGAAAGGAGGTATGTAAGATGCCGTTTTACCGTTGTAATGTAGGTG
The DNA here is from genome assembly GCA_947176965.1 of uncultured Lachnospiraceae bacterium. Lineage (GTDB taxonomy): Bacteria > Bacillota > Clostridia > Lachnospirales > Lachnospiraceae > DLAJ01. The sequence goes on from CAMWSU010000022.1 coordinate 20,479, forward strand.
AGAAAAGCAAAACACCGGATAAGCTGAAGTTGATATACGAAGTTACGACAATGCTGCAAAGACAAGTGGAATTAGAAGCAGAGTATGAAAGCGTTGTCGTAGTGATATCAGCATCCGCAAATCAGGACAGCAGCAATCATGTAGATAATATATCTGTAAGTTCAAATGGAGAAATAATCAATCTGTATAACAAAAAATATAATGACGGGACAAGAGCGGTACTCAAAAATCTTTGTTATCTTGTAAAGAAAAAAAGTGATCCGATCAAGCTCACATTTGGTGGGGCACAAGTATGGAGCATATTTAACGTCCTTGTGCTAGGGTGACCGTAAGAACGGCAGGATGACATTGGATATGTTCTGATGCGGGATTTTCTGCAAAACTAGGACTTATGGTGGGGTATGCAAATAGTGAGAAATATGTCATAATAAAAAAAATACATAATTTGGTATGTCAAAAGTCCGATCGTATGAGGTCTGCGAATCGGACTTTTTGGCAGAAAAGGGAAAATACCATGAAAAAAACAAAGGGGTTACAGGGCTATTTGCAGGATGATAAGAGTTTGGGTAAAAAAGTTACTTATGAGCAGTATATGTCAAAAGAACTGACGTCACACAATCGGGATTACAAGATTGAAGATGCCTACAAAGCATATCGGAAGGTCATGGAGCAAATGACATGATGAGTGTTAGCGGGAAGAATAAGTACACTTGTTCGGTAAGTGGCAAATATAGATCATGAATCGAAGATTCTTGGCATAACGCACGGCAGAGGGATCATACATGAAAAGAGAATTGTTTAATGAGATTTTTGATCGGGAAATTGCACCGTTTGTTCAGGAGATGCTGAATTGTGAACCGTTTATTGAAAAGCGGGACTTAAATACGTGCAAACGGGATATTTTTAACGAATATTCTAAATTGAGAGTCGCTTATAAACGTCAGGTCCATAACACAGATATTGAGATATTGGACCGGCATAAGGTTGCGTCCTGTATGTGCGGAGCGTTTTTGACTGTGCCGATTTTTCATAAGGGGCATTTGTTAGAAGCGGTCAAGCAGCATGGAGAGCCTGTGGAAGCGTTTTTTTACTATGCCAACGAGCTGATTGCATTTTACGCTGCAAATAAGTTTTTATCCTTTTATATGCTGCGTGAAGTGGATGAGATACGCGGTATTGACGAGCAGGACAGGAGATTGCGAAAGGAACACATTATTGAGTGCTTTCCCCTGATGCCGCCGGCATCAAAGGGAACGCATGGAACATGGAGTGGGATTTTGTTTAACCTGTCCCAGATCAGGAACGAGGAGCGGATCGGCGTGCGGCATTATGATCTGTACGCCTATGCAACGATTTTTTTCATGCTGGAGACCTATTTTAATCAAATGGAAGAGCAGAATTTGAAATAGTGTAGAAAAAGTTATAAAAAATTGAAATTGGGTATTGCTTTTTTTTCAAAAATATACTATGATAAGCAAGTGCCTTGCATGAGGCATTAGGAAATGGCTGATTGGTCAAGCGGTTAAGACGCCGCCCTCTCACGGCGGAAACAGGGGTTCGATTCCCCTATCAGCTGCTCTTGATAGCGGTTCAACTTGAAAAATGTCAGAAACCATGGATTAAGTGGTTTCTGACATTTTTCTTTTTGGAGCTCACAGTCGATTGAAATTGAAAAACATCTTGATCAGATTGGGATTTTGCCAGGCTGTCATTGCGCTAATCTTTTATACGAGTAAACGTGATATTGACTGATAAGCGGTGGTTAAGCCAAGAAGTAGTATTTGATGCGTTAAAATTATATCCAACCCCATTTGTCGTAAAGTCGGATGTCTCAAAACTTCCGCTTGCAGACGATTTTGTAACACTTTTGCTAAAAGAGCCGCATGTGAAAGAGATTGTTTGTGCCGCTGTAATAGTTCCATCGTTTATTACGGACATATTGTATGTACCGGCAGCCTTAAAACCCTGAAAGAGCTCTTTGGGTAATGATAACTGCGATTGCGATGTTTTGTTTATGCCGCCGGTTGTGGTTGATATTGTATAGTTGTAGCTAAAACTGATTGAAAATGAATCTAAAATCCCGTCATCGTCATATTTGTATTCACAGTGATAATATGGCATCTTAAATCACCCTCACTTTCACATTCGTATCCGTATTCTGTGCCTTAAATGTCAGGACCAGATTGTCATTGTTGAATGTTGCGGATTCGGGATTGACACCGAATATATCCGTATAGATGTCGATCATGCTCTCGGATGAGATGCCGGGGAAGGTCACGGAGGTCGTTCCGGCTTCCAGCGTTGCTGTCTGAATCGTTCCGACCGCCTGATTTAAGACGCTGACCGCCTTAGCACTCGCGGCGATGCGGGAAGAGGTGTCTGTCAGACTGTCCGTGATCCCGTCGATCGCGCCGACCTTTTCCTCGGCGGTCTTTCCGTCGTCAAATTCGCAGTCGCTTGCTTTATGCCAAAAAGAGATGCGCTGCCACAGCTTATTTGCTTCATCGATACATTTTCTGAATTTTCGTCCGGTTACAATTGTTTCATTGATTTCCATACGAAAGACTCCTTTCATGGTGTGATTATTATATGGATTTTCAGATCCAGATCATATCTGCCGTGATGCGGGGCGGTTCTTCCTCCTCCTCAGTAAGCAGTTCCAATCCGTCTGTGGATTCCTGTTCGTCCAGGTCGGAAAACAGGAAGAACGCCGCCGTATCTTCCTCCGCGTCCAGATCGGTAAAAATCCGAAGCGTTCCGAAAGGATAACGGATGCGCGAATCGTAATAGAAAAAGGGCTGTTTCTTCGGCGGCTTGCCCAACACATATTCCTGAAGATGGAAAATACGATTTTCTATGAGATTCAAAAAGTCAGCAAAAAAACCATAGACCGGTTCTTGCTGATTGAGATAGTGTTCCGCCTCGCTGTATTTTCCCTGCGAGATCAGATTCTCATAATGGTTGATGATGTATTCTTTTTCGAAAGGATTATCCTGAAAAAACAGCATCTCATCAATCTTGTCGGGATAGGAGGATGCCGGATTACAAAGCATTACGCATCACCTCCAAGCCAGACATCGCCATCGATACAATCGGGTTCAACGTCGTCAAAATAGATGGATTGCTGCTTTTGCTTTGCATAGACCTGCGTGTTATAGATTTCTTCCTCCCAAGTGCGGAAGGTAACCGCATCAGCGACATACTGCGATAGGATGTCGCTGTTATTCTGTATGAGGCGCGCGGCCTGGTTAAAAAGACCCTGCGCGCGGAGTGTGTTGATCTGATTGATGACGTCCGCGATGGAGTCATCAATATTTTTGAAATTGTGTTTTGTGATTTTTTGGTTCGGGAAATTGCTGAATTCCCGTTCAAACTGCGCCATGATAAATACGTTCCTCCTTTCTTAATCCGGTTTCGGACAGATAACTGCATTCTTTTTTTGATCAGCAGCCCAATTGGTCGGTTTTGACAACGTTTATGTGCGTGGTTCATACAGGGGATAAAAGCGGTACATGGTGATCGTGGACGTGAACGCGGAAAAATCATGCGAAACGGAAGAAATAATGTATTGCTGTTCCCTGTCGGAATCGCTTCTTTGATAAGATACTTTTTTATTCACATCCAGAAACGGAAGGAGGGCGGTTGTGATCGTGATATGATCGGTCAATCTGCAATTCTTCCAGTTTTCCCATTTTGCACGGTCTGCGGCGAGGTCATCCGAAGTCAGATTTTCATATTCATTACCCGTTTTCACATCCGGGATCTCGCCAAGCTTCTCCACCGTAAAAGGGGAATCTTTGGTGACTGTCAGATCGACGCGTTCGCAGTTGTAGAAGTTCTGAAAATATTCTTTGGAATATAACTCGTATTCCTGTCCGTCGCTTCCGGTGACAAACTGACCGCTTTTTGTTCCGTCGGTCAGCACGTTGACCGCGTGAACCTGCCATTGTCCCAATAGATATGCTTTTTGTACTTGGTTTCCGTCCACACGCGTTTTTCGGATCTTGAACGCATAGACCTGATCCGGCTTTAATACATCTGCGCTGATGGGTGCGTCGTTCGCCTCATGATATATGCCGACTGCGCCGAAATGGTTGATCTGTATCTTGGCGTCCGCATGATTTGCGGCCGGAATTTTAAGGCCGATCACGTCACCATTTTCATAACCACTTTCATATCCGGAAATGGAAGCGGAATAGATATGTTCCGAATAAGCACATTCTTCAATGTAGTAATCGACGTCAATGACGTTTCCCCACACCTCACAGATATTTCGCACTGTCGTCATATCGACGGATGTGTTTTCCGAGATAAGTACTCTTTTCAAAAAAGAATGATCTAAATAAAGATCATCCTCATAACACATGGGTTTTAACTGACAGATAAATGCATTGGTCTCCATATCAAAAAACATTTCATAATTCGGGTATAAGTCACGAAAAGCGGTCAGAATGGAGAGAATGCTGCATCCGGAAGAAAACTCCTGATCAAAGGGAATGGCGTTCCAGGTTGTCTCATGTTCCTCACGGTATGTCTGCCAATCCCTGTTATATTCGGGCATTGCTTTTGCTTCGCCCATGTCGTCGATACGATAATTGGTGATTTTCGCCAGATGCTCCAGCGTTTCGATCACGGCGTCACGGATTTTATGATATTGGATGACTTCCCCTGTTTCCGCGTCTTCCTGATAAGCCGGATAGCGGATGCGCAAAGCGCCCAATTGTCCGTTTTTTGTGCCGTCCAGTTTCTTCATAAAATCGGCACAGTTGATTGTCAGTCGATTGGTCGTGGCGTCATAGGTGCCGGAAGTATCCGTATAAACATAAGATCCGAGAGGATAGTATTCGTACTGTTTTGCTCGTATATCATACAAGCCGACGGACAGCCGCAGATCTTTGTTCAGCCACAGCAGGCTCTTTTCCGTGAGGCGGAGCTGTTCTGTCAGAGTGGGCTGCACAACAAAGCTGGCGGTCCGCCGGATATCGGATTCGCCGTTTATGGACATACTGCCGCTTACAACGCCGTGAATGGTGCCGATGATTTTTTGATCCTGATCGAATACTTCTATTTTCAAGTCGAGTTTCGGAGATGCAGACCCGGAAAGTACCAGTATCAGATCGTTCTGTGTGATGAGATCAGCCATCAGCTGTTCCACCATTCCGGTGAAAGATCGGAAAGACCTAAATAATACAAATCCTCCTCTGAGTCGGCATCTCCGATTTCAACCCAGGAAAAAGAAATCTCTCTGTCATTGTAAGTCTGTCTGGCACTGTCGGTCGGATTCGGCGTGATCTGAACAAGCCACATTCTGCCGTCGGGCAGCTTGAGTATTTTGGGAATCCCGTCGCAGATAAAATCCATGAATGCTTTTTGATAGGTAATGCGCTGATAGTCATGCTGCATTCCGTATGCCAATTCACAGCCGTTTTCCTCCACAAACGGGATAAACGAGCCCGTACACGTTCCGGTATCGTAGTCAGCGATCGTATTTCTCACAAAGATCGGGTATTTGCTGTTGAGCAGTTCGACGGTGGCAGACGGGATGTTTCGCGTTGTGTTGCAGCATCCGTCCGTCATATCCGTTCCCCATACTGTGTCGCCTTCGATCAGGAACATTTTGTGGAATTTCGGCGTTGCCGTAGTTGAGGCATAGGTTCCTTCGCTTCCGTGAAATACCGGAACGGCGGCATATTCGATGGTTTCTCCGGAGGCGGCCAGATAGTCGGGATGATTGATCACAAAATCCTCGATGGAATGAACCTCTTTGACTGCAATGGTCTTCCATCTGAATTCTCCGGATTTTCGGCTTTTTAATACGATATGTGAGGTGGTTTCCAAGGTCCAGTCCACATTTCCGGCGTTTGTGCTGCCGTCAAATCTTGCCCACAATACTGTATCAAAATCCCATTCTAAGGGATGCTCGTCCGATGGGGTGAGATCTGTCGATCGGGACAGATAGAGGTCGTCATAAATTCCGTTTTTTAGTTCTACATAATGAATGTTTTCTAAATTAGTAGGTGTGGCGGCGCATGCGAGTGCGTCGCCGACAAAGTTACTTCCACATAAAAACATGCGCGTTATTCACCTCCGATCGTTTGTCCATACTGCGTCAGTTCTTCGCCAGCAGGGGTGGTTTTGGTAAATACATCGAGCCGGTACAGGTCATTCTTTTTTTTGATGACGAGGGTGATCATGTCCGTGTTTTGGAAAGTCAGCGGCTCAGAATATAATAAATAATGTCCGATTCCGTTCGGCACAAGAAGACGGAAACGAAGCCTTCCGTCACTGTAGATATGAGAGCTTAATGTGAGTCCGACAGAGTCATTCTGCATCTTCAAAATGTCGGCGCTCTGCCACAGGTTTGTGCCGCGCAGGATCATGGTGAAATCATCGTCGATCAGAAAGCCCTCGTCATAATAGAGGGTTTTCTCTTTCAGATCGATCATTCCGTCCGTGTATTCAAAGGTTTCTGTTCCGTTATACTGAATAACAATGAAATTGGTCGCGACTCGGACGCAGCCCTGGGAGGGCAGCGGATCACTGTAAATCCGGGCGTAGGTATTGGGATTTTCGTAGTGGACGGAGATTTCCTCGTACCCGGTATCCAGTTCCATTCCGTTCACGGTAACACCGACACATCTGATATAATAGAATGTATTATTTTCCAAACCCCGGTAAGTGTAACTCAGGGTGGCGGAGTCCGTCAGGGTATCGCTTTCCAGTAATTGTTTTTTCGTGGAGTCATAGAGGTAGAAGCGGTAGGTGCCGATGACCTCGTGATCGACGGAATGATAATAGACGGAGGCCGAAAAAGAGGCGTTGGAAATCCTGCCTTGTTCGGGGAGCTGATGAAAATAGAAATCCGGTGTTTCAAAGGTATAGAACAGTACTTTATCCGACAGGGCGGACGGCGTGTGTTCCATATCATAGACCTGCGCCTGAATCACATATTTTCTTCCGTTTATCAGCGTATCGGCGGGGATGGCGTGTGTCAGCGCAAAGGAGGAGATCGTATCGTCAAACACGATTTGGTTCGTCTCGCCGTCATAAATGACGATCCTGTTTGCGTAAGCGCGGTTTCCCGTCCATGAAAACGATATTTCATAATCCTGCTCTGCGTCAAAGGGCTTGATTCTCTTTATGATCGGTTTTGCCATAGTTCACCTTCTTTCCTGTCATGCACAATGCCGTCAGGCATCATTTTGGCATTGTAAAAACGTATTTTTTTCATGGTTTGTTTCCTTTCGTGGAGCGTACTTATGCGATGCCGCATATGTGAAGCTTTTTTAAGTCGCCCAAGGGCTCTTTCAGCCATACCCTTTGTCCGACTTTCAATGAAATATTCGGGATACAGCACGGGACCGTTCTTGTATTGCCGGTCTCATCCAGTACAAGATACCCTTTGGGCGTGACTTCCTTTATGACGGATTCGTAAGTTCTGTCGGACTGATGCGTGTTCCATTTTCGGTCGATCATGAGCTGGATCGACTTGGAGAGTTCTGTTTTGAAATCCATGGTTATCATTCCCTTCCTTGGCTTTATTTGGTATAGGGAAACGCGGATGAAGGCGTTTCCCTTACCGGATCCTGCTTTGCTGGTCGGCATAATTATGGAAGCCTCTGAAGGTTTCCTCCAACGCGGCGCTGACTTCCCTCATGACCTCTTTGCTGGTAACACCCGGGCAGGTGATCGTAATGCCGTCTACATGGATGTTCGGCTGGACATTGCTGTGATTCACGACATTCGATTCGTTCAGTTTCGTAAGCATTTGTTCCATTCTTCTGCTGTGTTCTGACATTGCACTGTCAGCGAGGATATCGAGCGTTTTGTCCAGGTTTGCTAACAGGGGTTGAACTTTTTCCTGTAGTTCCCATGCGCGATCTCCGGGCTGAACCGGATGCAGTGCGGAGGATTCCGGCACTGAAAATTCGCGGTTTGGGATCATGCTGCCCTCGGTATCGGTCTGTGTTCCGATAGGAACGGCGGTGACAGGAGAGAGGCTTGCAGCGCTCTGATGCGGCGGTTTTGAAAGCGTTCCCCGGCGTAAAAGTTCCTGCGTCTGAAGGTGATTGAAAATAATGTCGTTTTCCTGCAGGTTTACGAATTCCGCACCATGGTCACCGACCGTACGCCAGGTCCCGTCCGAAGAAACAATGATTTCCTGCCCAAGTTCTCCGACAAGCGCTGTTCCGGCTCTGCGGACGCCCCAGTCTCCGGTCACTTTAGCGGTGCCTTCGGCATGAGGTGCGCCGCCCGGCGTTCCGTCGGGAACGGGGGTGTCTCCGGCTGTGTGATAGGTGATGGTAATGGTCTTTTCGATGTCTAAGTCGGCCGCCGCATTCAACTGGTTCATTTCCTCTGCTGCCGAACGGATGGCGGGAATGACTTCGTCTGTCAGTTTTTCAGTATGTTGGTCAAAGGCGTCCATCGCAAGAGTGGTTTCGTTCAATGCGTCAGTCATATTGCTTACGGAGTCCGTCACACCTTGAAACTGTTCCTGCCATGGGGACAGGTCCACTCCGTACAGCAATGCCATCTGCTCGGTCAGGCTGCCGATATAGCCCTGACTTTCCATATCAATCTCAGCTAAGGTGCTGATATAGTTTTGTTTCCATTGTGCTAGCAGGGCATCATCGTTGCCGGATAAGATCATTTCAATTGCTCCTGCACCGAATTCGCCGGTGAGCAGTGAGATGTTTTTTGCGTATTCCTGTCTGTCAATGACTTCCTGCCATTTGTTTTTGATCTGCTCAAGTGCATTGATCTGGTTGTCAGCCGCCGCATTGATCTGGTCGATCAGGTCGTTATATCTGTCGATTTCCTCATCCAGCAGATCGATCTGATCCCGAATGGACTGCTTCTGAATTTCCAGTCTGGCGTCGTCCACATTCTGTTTCGCAGCTTTGACAGCGGATGTATCGGAGGTGTAGACCATGCCGTTTTCTTCGGTAAAGATGAGCGTTGTCCGCTGATTTTCCGCCCTTGCCAGATTATACTGCGCTTTTTGAAGATTCAGGATCAGGTTTTCCTGTCTGGCTTTGTCTTCCAATGCATTCAATTCGTCCTGTAACGGTTTTTTCCGATCGTTTAAGAGTTCAATCTGTTGTTTGAGGCTTTCTTCCTGCCTGGATGCGTCTGCACGGATTTGATCGATCTCCGTGTCGAGCAGATAGGATACGGAACCTGCGACGTTGTTCAGATAGTCTTTTTCCTGTGCCAGATAATCCAATACCGCTTCGTGGTATTGCTGTGCATATTCCGTGAGGTTTGCATAAAACTGCGTATAGGCGGACTTCAGTTCGTCCAGATATTGCTTTTCGGTGATGGCGTTATTGTCAAGCCGGTCCTTGAGATCTGCGGTCTGAAGCTCGTAGGCACTGACATAAAGATCTTTTTGGTCGTTTTTTAAGCTGCGTATGGATTCCAAAGCGCTTTGCGCTTTATCGTACCATTTTTGGTATTCATTGATCTGTTGCTGCAGGGTTTCGTCAGCAATCTCTTCCATGCCGACCGCGCCGTTCTGAATAAGGTCCTTGTAGTGATCGGACAGGCCGACGGATTCGGCTTTCTGCATGTATGCGTCATACGCCTGCTGCTGGAGGTCGATCGCTTCGCTGATCTTACCGATTTCCCCTGCGAGCGCTTCATTCTTCTGCGAGAGAGTGGAGTAGGCTGCATTTGCTGTCTCGTCCAGGTTTTTGATCTCTTTTTCTACATTTTCGATTGCCTGCTCAATCCAGTCGAAGGTTTCCGTTGTGGACCGAGAAGCGCCTTGACCGGAGGAGGAGCGTTTGGAGAGATCACCAAAATGAAATCTGAAATCGGATTCACCGCTGGAAAGTGCAGCAATCCTGTCTTGGAGATTCTCAATAGATTCATCGAGTCCGGCTGATACGGCACCGCCTTCTTTTGCGGCAAAAGCACGTTTGAGGTTGACCACACATTCATACAGTTCACCGGTTGCGCCCAATGTGTTGCATAAGCTTTCCAGCGCAGATATATCTGCCAAGGTGTTTAGCGGATTCTGTGCCATCTCCTTTTGCAGAAGATACTGTCTTAGGTACTCGGCCGTTTCAAGAGATACTTCACCGTTCTCGATCAATTGTGCTGCTTCTTGTGCCGTGATCGTAACGATGTTATATCCCTGATCGATCAATTCCTGCTGCAATTCATTTAACTGTGACAGAACATCTGCGGCATTTGTAACACCGAGATCTGTCAGTGACTGCACCAATAAGTCATAGGTTTCTGCGGACATATTTGTACAATCCGTGGCGTAGATCATACTGGTAGCAAGGCGGTCAAATTGCTTCTGAACATCCTCGGCAGTAGAAGAGGTATCGCTGAGTACGGATACAAATTGCTCATATGCAGAATAGGGCACGTTGATCCCGTCAATCCTATTTAAGTCATCCAAAGCGGATTTGATGGACTCATAGGTATCGACGCCGATATTCTCCAGAGAAAATTGTTCTGTGCCGTTTTCATCAAGGCTGAAAATATTCGCATAAGCGGATTGCAGAGAGTCAAGAGCAGGTTTTAACTGGGTGTTGAGATGGTCTACGGTTTCGGAGATGGAGAGGGGCGAAGCAGCGAGCTCCTTCACCCTGGCCTCATATCTGCGTATGGCCTCATCCGCATTATGCGCTCCAAAGGTCACATCTGCCCAGAGCGCAGCCTGCTCTGCCGTGAAGTTCTTTGTGTATTCAGATAACTCAGTGTACACTTCATTGTCTGAGGGAAGTGCACCAATTGCGCCGCTGCCCATTCCTAAAAGAAGAGCATCCTGTGTGGATTGCGCTATTTTTGAATAGAGATCCTCATTGGTAATCTGACGGACAGAATCTTGTAATGCCTGATATGCGTTTATATAATCGTTATCTGAAAAAATGATCGGAATTTCAATACCGTTTTGTTCACAATATGATTTGGCGATTTCAAAGGTACGCTGATATTCTCGGGCGAATTCACGGAGTGACTGGTCATCGGAAGGAACTGCAAGTAAGTCATCCAGTACATGCCCGAATCGAGGATTCTCTTTGATAAAGTCTATGATCGTTTGAACATATTCCGCGATGTCTGCTTGGTTCTCAAAACCGTTTGCAACGGAGGAATTCAGATTATTCACGATGATAGAAGCGGCATTTTTTGACTGCTCATCCATTGCTGCATAGGTCTCATCCGTTACAAGGTAAGCGTTAGCAAGGAGTTCGACATTGTTTAATGCGGAATCAATTTCTGCCTGATAAGTCTGTATCAGTGCTTTTGCATGCCGCTTTGCGGTTTCGATTTCCTCATCGGTAGAATTCCAGCTGACTCCAAGGACGCTCCTAATATAATCACTATCGCTGATAGCACTTTCGGATTCTGTAAGACCTTCGCTATCCTTTTGGAGGTCTACATATTGAAAACGCTCTGCACTCATATTAGAGAACGTCTTGAGCTGATCAAGCGCATCCTGCATAGGGATATCGTATCCTAATGCCGTATCAGAAATCCCGAAAATATTTTTCCAAAAATTTGTGTTCTGTGTATTCTTCCAGTTTTTAATGATGTCATTTCCGCTGGCATCTTTTCCCGTCAAGAGCATATTGTAAGCTTCCTGCTGAGCCTCCTTATACGCATCGCGCAATTGCTCTACATTACCTTTTAAGGAGAGGATCGCGTCGCCTTCGTCGGTGTAACCTTGGATCAGTTCAGGGAACATACCGGCAATCTGATTTACAATGCCGTTATATTCCGTAAATTCTTCTGATGTCAGAGATACGTTTTGTCCAAGATTATTGACGCCCTTGGAGAGTTCCTTATATCTGGAGGCGAGGCTTTCTGCTGTTTTGGCGTTGTTATTTGCTTCAGAAAGGGCGGAGCTGTAGGATGACATGAGCTCATCCACGCGCTCTTTGCAATGTTCGGCGGAATGAACAAGATTGTCGAAGCCTGTAGCGATGAGATCAAGGGCTTTATCGATTACCCACTCGATCGCCTTAGATTGCAGGGATTCTTTGAATTCGCCAAGGATTGATGCGGATTCTTTCGCAGAGGAAGCAAGTTCCGAAGTTGCGTCGCTGTTTTGTCTCATATCCTGTCGGTAGGAAGCGGAGACGCTGCTGATGCTCCGATAGGTAGAGCGGATCGCTTCCATATTAAGAAGGAAGTTTTGACCCAGCTGCTGCATATTTAGGATCTCAACCGACACCTCCTGATAGGATCCTGAGGATGTGGATTGAGAGGTATGACTGTGCGTGCTCAATAGGTTCCCCTCCTTTACTTGTGTTCCTGATGTTTTGAATGACTGATCTCCTCCATTACGGAAAGGATGGCACCGTAAAGCATTGCCCTGATTCTCCATTCGTTTCTTTTCATTCTCAAATAATTCACCATGATGATTACCTCCGCTATTTTATTTTTCTAAAAAATAAACTTTTGCAAAATTCTGTTGAGAAATTACCCACACCCCTATTTCAGAGTGTGGGTAATGATAAAAATTCATTATCTTGTGATATTGACGCGTTGATATGCTTTTAGGCTCAATCCGCTGAATGCATTGTTTAACTCTGTACCGATCTGTTTTGCAACTTCCTCTTTTGTTACGCCCGGACAATGGATATGCACATCACCCGTCATCGTATAGGATGGTCCGTTGTTGACGGAGCTGTTATTGACGGCATGATTGGCATTTTGAATGGCAGAGGAAGCTGCAGCTCTTGACGGGCTGATCAGGCTGGGGGCAAATTTCTGCCGGAGTTCATCCGGGCTGTAGGAGCTGAATGCTTTTAGTAATGGGAATTCATCCGCCGTGACAGGTCTGAATCCTTTTGCTTCCAGCATCTTAGCTGTGGCATCACCGTCAAAGACGGTTTCGCCGCCCTCCATGTTGAGCAGGGTAGGCTCTTTCGCCAGAAATACTTTTTTATCATTTGTAAGAATGACTTCGGGCTTTTCTTCGCCGACAAGGGCAAGACCTTTCTCTGCACGTTTGGTGCCGGAAGCATAGACATTCCCTTCCATAAATGCAGCCTGTGATACTTTTGATGCCGCTCCTCCCGAAACACTGCCAACGCCGCCTGTGTGAACAGAAATCGTCACATCTTTGGATTCGGGAATGTTATTGATGGCATCTGCCACATGAGATACTTCGAATGACGCATTCGACGCGGTTTGTGCAATCTCTTCCATATTCGATGTTATGTCAGGAAGGGTTTCATTAGCGATCATACCAAGATTTGTGACAGAATCGGATAGGCTGTTATTGGAAGCGGGTTCCCCTTCTGCATTCTGATAATCGGTTGGAACATTGCTGGCAATTCCGACCGCAGAGGCGGCTTTTTCGAAAGCGTTTGTTACTCCGCCTATGGAATTTGTCACATTTTGGAACTGACTTTGCAGCGATGATAAATCTACATCGTATAATGATGCAAGCTGCCCGGTCATATCCCCGATATAACCCTGACTTTCTATGTCGATGCCGGCAAGGGTATTAATATAACTGTTTTTCCAACGCTCAAGCAAATCGTCATCATTGCCCGTCAGAATTTTGGTAATTGCACTTGTACCAAATTCACCCGTAAGTAACGTCACATTCTTTACGTATTCCTGTTGGTCGGTTACTTCCTGCCATTTGTTCTTTATTTTCTCAAGTGCATCAATTTGCGTATCTGCTGCGTCATTGATCCGGTCAATGAGATCGTTATACCTGCCAATCTCATCATCGAGCGCGTTGATCCGGTCTTCAATTGATTGCTTTTGTATCTCCAGCTTGGCATCATCTACATTTTTTCTGGCATCTGTTATGGCGGTAGGATCGGAAGAGTAGACCATTTGTCCATCTTTATATAACAGTTTTGTTCGTTGGTTTTCCGATCTTGCCAATTCATATTGAGCCTTTTGAAGATTGAATATGAGGTTTTCTCTTTTTGCCTTATCTTCCAGTGCGTCCAGTTCATCCTGCAGCGGCTTTTTCTTCGCTTCGAGCAGTTCAATCTGTTTTTGGATGATTTCTTCTTGGGATTCTGCATCTTCCTGTATTTTGTCGATCTCGGTATCAAGCAGAGATGCAGCGGCATTTGCAACACTGTTCAGATAATTCTTTTCTTCTGCAAGGTATTCCAATACCGCTTCATGATATTGTTCTGCGAAGTCGTCTAAATCGGCATAGAATCTTTCATATGCTTCTTTCAGACCATCTAAATACTGTTTTTGGGTAATAGAGTCGCTGTCGAGTCTTTCTTTTAGGTTTCCGGTCTGTAATTCATAAGCACTGACGTATAAATCTTTCATGTCAGTGTTAAGGTCTTTGATTGCCTTGGAAACATCCTGTGCCTTGTCATACCATTTTTGGTATTCGCTGATTTGATCCTGCAGGGTCT
>CAMWSU010000023.1 GCA_947176965.1 uncultured Lachnospiraceae bacterium
TGGGATTCCTCACTGATCCTTGTTCCCATTCCTCCAGCTAAGATCACTACCTTCATTGGTTTACCTCTCCCTCTATTTTCTGTTATTCCAGAGCAAGTTCATAATTCCCTTGTATCTTTCTATATTTGCATACATTTATATCACTTCTCGTTTTCACGAAGCCATTCTATTGTTTTCTTTATACCGCTTTCAAAATCAACTTCTGCCGAATAGCCTGTGTCATTCCTGATTTGTTCACAACCGAACTTTTCGATTGGTAACGAAATACCGTTAAAAGGAACTTCTCCCAAAAACAATGGGATTTTAGGATCAATAGTATCTCTTATAATATTAATGAACTCCTTTAATTGACGCGCCTTTCCGCTTCCGATATAATACGAATAATTAGGCTGTCCATTTTTTGCGCATAGATATAACCCGCGAATGGTATCTGTTATGTATACAAAATCATAATTCTGTTCACCCGTGGTAAATGAAGCGCGTTCCCCATTTAACATCATCTTACATGCAAAATTAATAAAACTATTTGAGTTGTCTCCAATACCATAACTGTTTGAAATATAACACCAGATATGCTCAATTCCTGCTGCATTTGCTACTGCTTTACTCATAAATTGCGCCGCTGTTTTTGCACTTCCATAGCAGCTCATCAAATTAGGTGTGGATGCGTTTTCTGCAATATAATTTAACCCGTCCAGCTGCGCTAAAGTTCCGGCTCCTACAAACCGCTTGATCCCCATCTGTGAAGCAACCTTAACTGCGTCACAAGTATATTTTGCGTTTCCAAGCTGCATGGCATAATCCCCCCGTAATGCGCTAGAAACGCCGCTCCATGCCAAATGATACATCACGTCAATATCCCTGTCCGGTATTCGATCATTTAAATCTTCAAATCTTTCCATTGTGAACTCGACTGTTCTGACACCCGTCGGAATCCGGTCATTACCACCATGATATGCAGCAATAACCTCAATTCCCTTACCCATTAGTTCTTTTACAAGCAGCGATCCAATAAAACCATTCGCTCCAGTAACCAATGCTTTTTTCATGCCAATACTCCGCAATTTATGTTATTCTGTTTCTCCGACAATCCAATTGATACCTTTCCCATTCCTTCAACCGAACTCATTAACAGCCCCTTTTACGGCTAAAACGGTGATTCAAACTCCTTTAATGATATTAAATTATTATCCCGCTCTGATATGATGGGATCAGCAACCGCCCAATCATATTCAATAGAATTCCAAGCAATACCCGTATCACATTCCGGGTGATACCCACTCGTCACCTGATATAACATGACTGTGTCATCCTCCAAACATTTAAATCCATGGGCTATCCCCCGGATTACGCCTTTATGCGATGTAGAATAATAGATTTCCCGCAGTTCAACGTCCAATCCCATTTCGTGAAACGCCGCTTGATTATAGAGTTTAACAAAATTTCCACGAATATCAGGTTGGCAGAAATTGTCTATGACATATACGCCCGAAAAAGCTGTTATTGAAATATTTTTATTGTTTTAAGCATACCTTACCTAGAATCAAATCTTTGACAGCAGAAGCACTATCTGCCTGTTTTCTCTATCCAAAACCAGAGACATATCGCTCTTACTATCTACTCATTAATAATTTACTTAAAATTAACATCGCTTGCTGTGCAGACCAAAAGAAAGCCTCAAGTCGCACATATCATATGCCCATCTTCTCAACAACCATCTCCAATACCACTTCTGGATTATTTTTACCATAATTCTCAATTACGGCATCCGGTGTCTTCGGTTCCTCAAAATCCATATTGATTCCCATCACATTTTCTACTTCATTTCTCAATGCCCTGGAATACAACTGCTTCTGATCTCTCTGGATCAGTTCCTCGATCGGCACTTTCAAATAAATCTCCCGATAATGCGGAATTTCATTTCTGTTCCATTCGCGGCATTCATCAAACATGGCAATCACACAGATGACTACATCAATTCCCTGCTGATTCAGCATTCTGCACAATCTTCCATGCTGATACGCCAGTTTCTTGCGTCCTTCTAATGTGTAATCACCTGCCTGATATACCTGACGCAGAATGTCGCCGTCCAAAAATACCACATTACTCTTTTTTTGCAATAAGTATTGATATAAGCTCTTTCCGATCGTTGTCTTTCCTGCTCCCGAAAGTCCGGTAATCCAATAAGTTGTTCCCTGAACCATACGTTAATCCTCCCGCTCTTATACAGCCCGCAAGTTTGCACGCAAGCACAAATCTTCATTAAATATCATCCGACAATACAGAGACGATCCTCTCCCTGTCCTCCAGCGTATCTATCTCCCCACATAACCCACCTTTTATATCAAGCGGCGTTATCACGCATCTGTCAGACACCGCATTCAATGCCGCTTCTGCATAACACGTTACCCTGCCCTGCTGACAAAATTCCTTTATCTCATTCAGCCAGACAAGCCAATCATTCCGCAATATTTTATAGAAGGGCTGCGCGGCGGCCGCACGCTCAAAAAACTCGACTCCCACTTTCACAATCCTGCCATCGGATATAACCGCCTTAAAATCCTTTTCCGGAAGTTCCGCTGCCTGATCCACCACCATGCAGCTTTCCTTTGTCTCCAAAAGTTTTCTTAATACAGAGTCCTCAAACACCAAATCCCCGTGCAGCAGCAAAATGTCCTCCTTCAAACAGGAATCGGCTAAATAAATAGAATAAATATAATTTGTGGACTCATATTTTTTATTTTCCACATAAGTTACATTCATACTCCCGGCAATCCGGTCCGTGTATTCCATCAAAACATTGCTGCAATATCCCGTTGTCATCACCACATCACGGATTCCCGCCCCGTATAGCAGCCTCAACTGCCTGCTTAATATGGTATCCCCACCATTCAGACGTGTCATACATTTGGGATGATCCCGGGTCTCCTCTCCCATTCTGGAACCCATGCCGGAGTTCAATATCAATGCTTTCATCTGCCAATTATCCTTCCGATATATCCGCTGTCCCTTCAAAATATCTGTTATTCGGTCAGGTACACTGTCTTAAATAATTCATAAAATGTTCTTTATTTTCCCGCGCCGTCGTTGTCGGTCGCCCCAGATCCGTCCGCGAACTTATCTTACATTTCACTTCAATAAACATCAATTCTCCGCTTGATTTTGCTTCCGATAACGCCGCTGCCAGTTCTTCTTCATTACAAACAGATTTCTGTACCGGATAACCACATCCTTTCGCAATTTGGACAAAATCAACATTCCCTCCGACAGTGGGCATTCCTCCTACCGTCTCATGTGACTCATTATTAATCAAAACATGCACCATGTTACCCGGTTTGTTCGATCCTATCAGCGCCATTGCGCCCATGTGCATGAGCGCCGCGCCGTCCCCGTCCACACACCACACTTTGGTATTGGGCTTACTTAACGCGATTCCCATTGCAATGGAAGAACTGTGCCCCATCGAACCGACCGTAAGAAAGTCTCTCTGATGCCCCTGCCCCTTCCGTTCTCTAATTTCAAACAATTCCCTGGACGCTTTTCCGGTCGTTGATATAATCAGATCCTCTCCTGCCGTATCTACAATTCTTTCTATTACATCCTCTCTTACTAAAAAATTATCATTCAGATAATCCATCTTTCCTTCTTTTTCAAATGCCGCCTTCTTTACGATAAACGCCACACTTTTCCCCTGTGCCAGTAATCTGTCAAAGTTCTCCATGGCATCCGTAATTTCCTCCGGCGTTGTTTCATGCGTAAGAATCATGTACTCCATATCGAGGTCACGGAGTAATGTCTCCGTGATCTCTCCTTGATAAATATGCTGCGGTTCGTCTTGTACCCCCGGTTCTCCCCGCCATCCGACAATAAAAATGCAGGGAATGCCATACACTTTCGGATGTAGCAGCGACGCGGACGGGTTTACGATGTTTCCCAAGCCGCTGTTCTGCAGATAAACAACCGGAACTTCACCGGTCGCAAGATAGTATCCTGCCGCCAGCCCTACACAGTTTCCCTCATTTGCCGCGATCAGATGACGTTTCCCGATTCCCTCTTTACTCATCAGATGATTGCACAGTTCTTTGAGTTGGGAGTCCGGAACCCCCGTAAAAAAATCTTTTCTTATTATTTCAAGCAGGTCATTGACTTTCATCCCGCATTCTCCCTTCCGACAGCATGACATACATTTCCCTGATGGTATCCTGTGAGAGATCAACCGGATGATTTTTCAGCCTTTCCGCATTCACGGATTCCGTCAATGTCTTAAGCTCTTCCTCCGTAGCCGGCACCCTTATCCACAGATCAAGCTCTTTCAAAAGCTCCCGGTAAGAACGGACCGCCTCTTTTTCGGAGGCACATCCCCACAAGCCCGCAAGCCGCTCCAGACAGGCAAGTAACGCTTCGTTCTCTTCACATTCCGCCTGTCTACAGGTCTGCTCCCATAC
Source organism: uncultured Lachnospiraceae bacterium (assembly GCA_947176965.1). Classification (GTDB taxonomy): domain Bacteria; phylum Bacillota; class Clostridia; order Lachnospirales; family Lachnospiraceae; genus DLAJ01. The sequence continues at coordinate 4,446 of CAMWSU010000023.1, forward strand.
AAAAGCTAAATTCAATGCTGCCGCCTGTCCATGCGGAATCCCGTAAAGCTTTGTCAGTTTGTAGCTCATTGCATGCGCTGCCGTCGTTTTCGAAATGTTGATCGCTTTTCCCGCACAATAGGACGCCGACAACATCTGCTTCGCCGCTTTCGCATCCCCTGCAAGATAAGACTGATAATGGTTCAATATTGTTCTCAATGCTTCCCCCGCATATTCCCTGCTCTCTTCCGTGGCATTTACCGCCCAGAACGACTCTACACAGTGGCATATGGCATCCAGCATCGTTGCTTTTTTTTGATCAGGCGGCAGTGTCGCCAGAATGGAGCTATCCAAAAAAACGACATCAGGAATGCAGGACGGATCACCAACAGATTGCTTCTCACCCTCATAATATATAACTGCAAAGCTTGTTGCCTCGCTCCCTGTCCCCGCCGTTGTCGGCATTGCAAAATACGGAATCTCATTTGGCACGATCGTTTGTTTCAATAAATCCACCGCCGGATCCATGTCAGCAAAAGCTTTCACGCATTTTCCGACATCCATTGCGCTTCCGCCGCCGACCGCCATCACTGCATCACAGTGATTTTCCTTGAAACAGGATACCGCCCGAACAACACTTTCATAGGACGGATTCGGCTCAAACTCTTGAAATACCGCCGCAAAGTGCTTATCCGATACAAAGCACTGACCCGCTGGTGTTTCCGCAACGTGCTTCCCACAGATTAAAAGGATCCTTGATAATTTCCGGTTCTCCACAATTTCCCGAAACGCATCATATATATGTTCTGAGATCACTTTCTGCTCTTTCATGAATCTATTTTCGCCTCCCGACCCGGCTCCTTACTCTTCATCCGGTATCAATGTCAGAATTTCCTTGATCGACATGCACATCTCATCCGCTTCTTTGGCCCTGTGGTTCCGCAGAATCGTCTCCGCCGTCTTCTTCATGGCCGGGAATCCGCTTCTTGTGAGCTGGTTCGCATAAATGATAATATTAACGTCCCTGTCTTTGAATTCTTGTTCCGTCACTGCGTGAAATGCAGTAGGTACTACCACTAACGGCGTGCTTTTATCCTCTGCACGGAATTTTTCCACAAATTCAAAAATCTCTGCAGGATCTTCTTTTCTGGAATGGATCATGATGCCGTCCGCTCCTGCTTTTACAAATGCAAACGCTCTTTCGAGCGCATCTTCCATCCCGCGCTCCAAGATCAGACTTTCTATTCTCGCTATGATCATGAACTCCTTGGTTTTCTGCGCCCGCTTTCCCGCCGCAATCTTTCTGCAGAAGTGTTCTATGGAATCCTGTGACTGTTCTACTTCCGTTCCGAACAAGGAATTTTTCTTCAGTCCTGTTTTGTCCTCAATAATAACCGCTGATACCCCGATACGCTCCAATGTTTTGACATTATATACAAAGTGCTCAATCAATCCGCCCGTATCGCCGTCTAAGATAATGGGTTTTGTTGTAACCTCCATGATGTCATCAATCGTTCTAAGTCGGGATGACATGTCCACGAGTTCAATATCCGGTTTTCCTTTTGCCGTGGAGTCACAAAGACTGGATACCCACATCGCATCAAACTGATACGTCCTTCCATCCTGCAGAACCGTCGTTTTTTCCGCGATCAGCCCTGTAATCCCACTGTGCGCCTCGATCGCAGTGATCGTCTGCTTCATATCGATGAGTTTGCGCAGCCTGCCCCGCCGAATATCGGGAATGGACAGTTGATACCTCGCGTTTTGTTCTAACTGTAAATAATTCTGGTTGTTGGCATAAGGGAATTCGATCAATTCTCCCCCATACTCTCCAAGTACAGAAAGCACCTCTTCCCGAATCGGTTTTTGGAATCCCTCGCGCCAGTCATCCCCATGCACGACGTAATCAGGTTTCCATTTTCTTAAATTCTCGGCATAGCTTAGTTTTTCCTGCGGAACCACTTTCGCCACTCCGTTAATATGCGCTATGATATTGGTTCTCTCCTCATAGGACAGAAGGGGAAAACGCTTATAGCTGCTGACTGCCTCATCGGACAACACCCCGATCATCAGCTCTCCATAGGCTGCTGCCTTGTCAATGATCGCCAAATGGCCGCTATGTATCACGTCGGTACTAAAACACATGTATACGGTTTTCACAAGATTTTCCTCCTAGCTGCCACATCTACATTTTCGGAAGTGAATGTCTCTCGTAACCCGTTCTCTTGGAATTGCATAAAGAACCAATTCCGCTGTCCTTTTCCAATTACCAATGCTGGATTCATATTTTCTTAACACACACTCATATTTCTCCAAATTCTCTTCAATAAATCTCGGAAGTTCTAGCAGATCCTCTGCTTTATGATATGCACAAACAGCTATGACCGGGCGATCCGCCTTAATACGCTCTGACATCGCTTCTAGCAGCTCTAATTCATTTCCCTCAATATCAGCATTCAAAAGAGTGATTTTATCGTTACCTAGTACTTTGTCGAAATTGGTATGTTTATCTATAAATTGATTTACGGTAATCACCTTATCCTGATAAGCAGGCGGTAAAAATCTTAGATTGGAGCACAGTTCCATGTAATTACTTCTATTTCCCTCAAATGCATATATATTTTTAGCGTTAAGCCCATTTGCAAAATACAAAAAGATAGAATCGCCAATATTGGAACCGCAATTAACCCATACCTCATCTTCATTATGTATGTACAGTCCTTCATAATGATCCGTCTGTTCCTCATGATTTTCTCCGAAAAAGTATTTAACCCTCCCGTCACACGAAGGCAGATTGTATGAGTCCGCCTGCATATATGCACGGATATATTCAAGCATTACCTCCCTTGATTTGTCATCATATAACTGCTCATACGTATGGCACAGAGCATCATAATGTTCCCTGTAATACGTTTTTCTCCCTTTATCCACCCAATTGTATACATAAGCCCGCATATTAGGTTTTTCTTTCTCATCTATTGCATAAAAATTCTTTATACCCGCTTCAAATAAGGTATTCGCTATCTGCATCTGCCCCAGCCCTGCAAAGAATACTGTGTTTATGATGACAAAAACCTTATCACAATCTTTTATCTCTTTGAGTTCTGTTGTATGAATAACAGGAATACTATCGCAAATAACCTTCCCTCGTTTATTGGGATCATTGTCAATAATCGCCTCTATCTTAATATCATTATACCAAAGATAAGATACTACCTCTTCAATGCCTTTTCCCGCACCATAAATATACGTATGATACCCATTCATCTGTATCAGCGGAATAATGATGCCTCCTATCATCATCTCCTCTACATAACGATGTTTATGCTTTTTTTCAAAAATCACCTTTTCCAAATCCTTATTCTGACTCATGTGCATTCCCTTCCCTCAAAATTGTATTGATTCCGCAAAAATTTCAGTTTGCCAAATAGAGCGGAGCCCTATATACTAACATTTTGTGTAAAAAAAGAAATCTGATTGAGATGTTTCATTCGGATTATTTGCATCCCATGGATATTTATTTTCCACCTTTTTAGTCAAATTCCAATCGCTAAAATTGCAGGAAATATAATCCGTGAACTTTCTAAATTTAACATGTTGACTCTGTTGCTCTATATTTTTGTCCGTAGCATAAATAACTACGTATTTCTCCGCACTTGAAAATAAATTCCATAAATAATCCTCAAATATATTATCCTCAACCAAGTGATATAATACATCTAACGAGATTGCCATATCATATTTTGATTGCAGCTCCAATCTTGCGGAATCATACCAAATAAACCGCTTATGTTCATCCGTTTCATATAGACGCTTACATTTATTTATCACGGATTGCGACACATCATAGCCCGTATATGCTTCCACTTGGAGCAATTTAAGCTGATTACCATCTCCACAGCCCCACTCAACTATAGTTTTCACGGAATTTTCTGCTATAAACGTATTTAACACTTCCGCCTTAAACTCAGCCAAGTGATTATAGCTTCCGGAACCCGAATTTCCTCCCCTCCGATACCTTTTTTCCCAATATGAAACACTCGAAAAAGGCGCAGACATTTCTGCCTGAAGCTTGGCCGCCCCTTCAAATTTGTGCAATTGGAATATAGACATATCTATTTCCCCGCATAAATTTCTGGCTCTGCTTACATCCTCTTGATAGTTACTATCATCAATCAGATTGTTTTCCTCGTCTTCTTTCAGATAAAACTCTTCATGTCCGTCCGCATATCTTAAATATTTTTTATCCTTTGTATGTATCCCTTTTACGAGTGACCCAAACTTATAATCACGCGCCGCCCTGATCTTTTTTAGTCCGCCGGCGGAATAATAGGGCATCGACTGTATCTTAATAAACTCATGCTCCGTCACCTGCCACTTTTTATTAATAACACTTTCTATGATTTCCGAAAATTGAACAAGTGAAAACATGCCGTTAACAGTCCCGGCTTCAAAATATGGCGAATCGACCATCAGAACCACGTGAATAGAATCTTCGCTCCATCTTCCTATTTTGAATCGTTCACTTCGCGGATTGACCTCCTCGTCAAACTTATAGACATTTTCCAATTCTTGTCCATGATCGCTCATAATTATTTTTGATGCACCATAATCCAACAGCGGATAATAAAAAGCAAACTGCTGATCAATATAATCTACGCACTCCTCATATCTTCGTACAAAACCATCATAAGAGGCTGCAGATATATCGTTATAAATATCTGTAACATAACCACAATAATGATGCTCATGAGCCTCAAGTGTCTGCACTATATACATCGCATTGCGGTCGTTATCTAACAAATCACAGACCAATCTCCACAGATTAAACGGTAATATTGTACTTCCAATTTCTGACGAATAGGTATTAATCTCGGCAAAATAACTGTTTTTTACTTCTCCCATATATTTGAAATCGTATTCATTTTTTTTCAGGAAACGATATAGTGGGCTAGTTTCTTCGTCCACCACCTCAAGCAGATATGCCTTTTCATCCAGCAAATCTCTTCCGGAAAATATGGTCTGAATGGTGGTCGAGGTCTGAAGATTCTGCGTATATGCAAACTTGAAGTTCTTGGCATGATCGGCAATTTCTCTTATGCACTTCATCCGTTCAACATCTTTATAGCGCAACTGGTCTACCCAAAACACAATAATATCCTGCGTAGACTTCTGAGTCATTTTATGTCGGATATCTGATAAGAGCTTCAAGAGTTCTTCCCAGAAAGCTGTAAGTGTCCCCCCAAACTCCTCTGTATACATTTCAATAAACTTATGCGCGTATACAAAATCTCTCAACACAAGGTAACGTCCAATCAATCTGCGCAGCAATAACTCTCTTTTCACAGGATCTGTTTCATCTTCATACTTCTTCCGCCCATAATAAACATCAATATAGTAGCTTGAAGCACCCTGCGGGACATAAAACGCCGCATCTAGATAAATATCATGTTTCTCAAGCATGTCATATATATCGATAATCTCCCCCCTAAAGTCCGCCTCCTGTAATTCACGAAGCATATCACGCCTATGTTTATAAGACGATATTACTATAATATCAATTTTATAATCACCAATCGCATCCGGCAAAATATATGATATTCCCGTATCAACCGATTCTTTTGGATTCTTATCGATAATATATTTGAAATTAATATCAACGCCCTTTTGCCACAGCGTTTTTAACAGTTCACTTGTGTGAACCCCGCCGCCACGGAAAGCTAACACTTTGTCTTTTCCACATTTCGCCATTTCATCCGCTATCGTTTTTCTGATGATACCGGCCCGCTTAATATAATAGGGCAATTGGATATCCTCAAAATACAGCGCATGCTTTTTCATTAATGATTCAAGAATGGAATCCAGCTTATTCATATTTTTTCTCCTCACCTTTTCTTAACAACATCTTCAATGGAATTTTCACTTCCTGATAGCATTCCGCATATGCAACGTTCTGATATGCACCGCGATATGCATTTAAGCCTAGCGCCATTTGAATATATGGCACATTTTTCAATTGGCTCTCATATATCCCTATCAAATTCTTCTTTTTATCGATAAACGATGTAATATCCAAAAAACGGGACGGATTCTCTAATGGTGTCCAAACTTCATATTGTAAAATAACTGCACCGCGTTTAAGCTTTTTATGATATTTATAAAGTGAAAAAACAAATTGTCTGTATATATTCCGATGATCTTTATGTCCGTCTTTTTTTTGTGGGACAAAAATAATGTCATACTTAGACACATCAAGACTCCGAAACATAGACTTTGCCTTATCCACCGTTCCGTCAGTAATATTCAGCATGATCCTTTGTTTTACATTACAAAAATCCATTGCGTTCTTAAATTCTTTCATACGGATTCTCTTGATCACAGATGATGGCAGCTGTGTCCTGCATTTGCTGCCGTCAGTACACAGACACACATCACACTGCATACCATATGTACACAATATTCCGCCGCACGCAATGCTTTCATCATCGGGATGTGGTGATATAATCAATATCCTATCCGTAGCTTTCACGTTTAAGTTTTTCATATGGCCATGCCCCTCCCTTTCAAATATCCCATACATTGATAGAACCTAAATATAAAAGCCAAAATATTTCTGCATTCTTGTAAGCTGCACATCATTATTATCCCCATTTCTGCTAAGATTGACCATAGACAAGCTTAAGTTTTGGGCCTCTTCCCTATATACATACCAGCCATCGGACGATTTCAACTGCATGACTTTCAGCTTCGCCAAACGAACCATATAATTCAGCCACACATCGTCAGCTGTCGGACACAGAATCCCGCTTAATTTTTTGTCAAGACATATCCTTGGCATTTTCCATATAGGAATCAGCGTTCCGGCTCCAGAAGTAAAGAAGAGAGATTCGTGTTCAGATTCTTTCACTTTCGAAAAAAACTTGCACCACTTAGAATAAAAAATCCAACCGTTATATGGATAAGGCTCCCCCGTCACTTTATGTTTTATCAAATGCGCCCGACTGCAAACAACAGCATTTGGATGATGTGTATAAGCGTGTACCAAATTTTCCAACAAGTGCTCAGAATAGTATATATCATCATCAATTGTTACAAGTAATGCCTCCGGAAAACGCTTCATTGTCTCATAATACTTCTTATGTGATCGCAGGTTGTCACAATATCTGATCTCTAACCCTCGCTTTCTTTGTTCCAGCAGGCTATCCGGCAATACTGCATTCCGAAATTCATCCTTTGCCAGCCATAAAATAATCTTATCCGGCTTATAAGTCTGCCTGAGCACACTTTCGACTGTCAGATAAACCGAATCAATTCTGCTGGGAATCGTGGTAAGACTTACAATCAATTCCCTTTTCCGATTCTTCTTCTGATTTAACCCCGAAGCATTTCTCTTAACCAGTGAATAATAACGCCGGATCATCCTTTCACAAAAGCGGTTAACTTTATCCTGCTTTATAAATTTTATGCTATAACATACTTTCCGTAACACATGACACATTCTAACCACAACATCGCGCTCCCCAAACATTTTTCGATGTTACCTGTTTCATTCGCCTTTTGTTATATAATCAATTACATTTTTGAAATTTGTCTCTATCGAGCAAGCTTTCTTAAAAACGTCTCGAATCTCATCACAAGCCTGTTGTTTCGTTTTCTTTTCATAAACATCATTGTAGAATTCAACGACTCGGTTTATTTCTATCGGATCATCGTTTTGAGGAAATTCGCATATATATTTTTTTGTTTCATTGTTGTAAATATCTAAGCGCACCGAAGTAACAATCGGAATGCCTTTCGCCCCATATTCCTTTGACTTGAGTGAACTCACCGACTGAATATTTACCCTGTGACACCCAAAGCAGTCTGCTGCAACATCACATAGGTCATAAATATGATTGAGCTCCTCTCCTTTCAAAACCCCGTGGAAGACTACACTTTCCTCAATGCCATATTTTTTTGTCACCTCTTGCAGATAACTTCTCTCTTCTCCATCTCCTACCATATGTAAAACAACTTTTTTATCATGCGCCTCCTCATTATAAATCTTTAATCCCTCTATAAGCCGGTCATATCCATGCCATTTTGCAAAAGTCGAAACACATGCGATATGGATCGCCCCATCACTGCAGTTTACCGTTCTCACTTTGACATTGTCATAATCCACTCCATTATTAATATGCAATGTCCTTTTTCCGAAAACGCTTTTTTCAGGCGCCGACACCAGCACGATTCTATCTAAATAACGCCTTGCGCAGCGTATCGCGCAAATGCTCTGAAGATAAAACAAAAAACCGCTCCCTTTTACATACTGATCCTTAAACGGGTATGTCGGTATTTCAAGAAGTACTTTTCCCTTTGGATTTTCTTTCTTATACTTTTTAAGCAGCCTGACAAAACTCCTGTCCGCTGCGTCAAAACGGAGATACATGAAATCAATTTGCTTTGGAAGAGAAATCTTATCCCATTTTCCGTTTGAAATTCTTCTGCCTCCGGGTAAAACAATATTTCCACCCTTAGGGCTTCTTAAAAAAACTTTACACCCCGCATTCTCAAAACATTTTTTCTGCGTTTCAATTTTATTTACAACGCCATATGATTTATTTCTCATATACCGATCTCGCATAGAACAATATAATATTCTTTTCATACGAATCTCCCTTGCCCACAACACCCTATAATAGTCCCGTCGCGTCTTTTAGCTTCTCCGCGAAAACATCCAGTCCGTAACTCAACCTGATTTCCTCATGAAGGCGTTCCCTCTGTTTTCTGCCTTTATATTTCAGTGCCATCTCCGTTAACTGCAAAAGCGCCGTCTCTGCTGTTTTATCACGCAGGATACAAACACCATCCTGCCTTTTTCTAACAAGCTCGTTGATTGCGCCCACTCGGTACCCAACAACCGGAACCCCTGCAGACAAACTCTCCAAAGTAACCATTTCATACCCCTCATAGCTGCTTGGAAGATAAAACACATCCGCCTGATTATAGTACCCGTTCAGTTTTTCAATCGGCACCTTGGTATACACTTCCGTATACTGCCTATTTGCAAATAGCCTTGTTTTGTCCTTTTCTGACTGCGTCACGATCATTAATCTATAACCATGAGACATTTCTATAAAGGCTGATAACTGCAATAATTCCTTAACTCCCTTGCCCGTTACAAGCCGGCCCATATAAAGAATGGTTATACTGTCGCTGCTTTCTATGCGATCCGATATAGGATAGAACAATCTGCAGTCAACCGGATTTTGAAGCACCTTCATTTTGGTTGATGAAACATGATACAGATCCGCATATTCTCTTTTTACATGATCCGCCACGCATATAACTTTCCGTGCCCGATGCGCGCCAATAGATTCCATTATGCTCTCCTTTGATGCTTCATAATAGTCCCGGCTTGCTAAACATCTACGGTACTCCAGCATATTCCCATGCGCCCAAAGATAATCCGCTTTGACAAAGGGCGCTTGAAACCCGTTTGAGATCACATAGTCGCCTTTCCTTTTTCGAAATGCAACATAAAGTGAATAGCCGATCGCCTTTATCACCCTGTTCTCTACAAGCCAGCGCTTCCATCCTCCGCTTTCTTTTAGCAGCGCATCACTTACAATAATTACTTCATATTTTCCTGAAAGGACATCCTCTACATACTTCACAACCCGCTCAACACCGCCTGAAATAGATGTTCCATTCCAAGAAACAAAATAGACTTTATTCATAACTGCTCCTATATTTTTTTGTTATCCGTTTTTATGTTTCTCTTTATTTCAAACCATATATACCGCATCAAGATCATATATTTGTGACTGCAAACCATTCGTTTTGATCTCATAAAGTCATAATGCTTGTCCAAAAAGTGTTTTGTATTTTTATAACGCCCCCAATAATAACGCACTCCGGCTCTTTTTTTTGTGTTTCTATCAGATATTTTCCGCGGATAATTAATTTGACATGCATTCGGTGCAAAATAGCATGGTATGCCGATTTTTGCCGCCTGCATAACGAAGTCAGTCTCTTCTCTAAATGAATTCCCGCCCCGATACGACCTATCAAAGGACAGTTTCCTTGCGCTTTCGGAGGATATCATAAAACATGCGTGTACCATATCCACTTTTGTCAGCTTGGTATAATATACACTGGAATCAGTCGCCATGGATTCCATGTCAAAGAACCGATATCCTTCATCCGCAGAATGTATTTCTGTCGCGCGAATATGCCGTTCTATGTGTCTTATCTGATGTTCCTCCCACAAATAAATCGGACGTGCACACATAATCGAACCGGGTCGATCTTTTATATAATTCAATAAGCTCGGAATCGTTCCATCCGTAATGAAAGAATCATCATCCCCAAAATAAATATAGGGATAACGTGCAAGGTGAATTCCCCTGTTCTTCGAATATGTCTGCCGCCTGTTCGACCGATTTCGCTTAATAACCAAACAGGGAATCTTTTCTTTCAACTTATGCAATACTTTTTGCGTACCGTCCGCAGAACAATCATCTATTACAATGATTTCGCCCACACCATCCTGCATATACGACGGAATGGTTTTGGCAAGAATATGCGCCCGATTATAACTGGGGATAATCACACTAACTAATTTTTCCACGTATACTCTATTTCCTCCCTTCCCTCATTCTTTCTAAAAGCTCCTACAAGATTTCAAGCAATTTTTGTTGTATGATTTGGGCACTGTTATAAAGTTTTACTTCCCGATATGCATCTGCCCCCAATGAAAGATTCTGTTTCCGTCCTGCTTCATAAGCTTTTATCATGGTCTCTTTTAACTTGGTTTCATGCTCCTTTTCAGAGCGGTAATGATACTGATATACGTATGCTTTATCCACATAATCCCTTGCCATGGCAATGTCCGGAATGATCACGGGTTTCCTGCAGGAAAACGCCGCGATCATCGCACCGGAATTCATGCTGCTTCGTTTGTCATATGGTAATACCACGACATCCGCTGTCTGCATGTAATCAAACACCTTGCAGTCGGGAATATATTGAAAATCCAATCGGATGCGCCGGTTGCCTTCGCATAAAGATTTGATTTTTTTTGCATACTGCACATTCACCGGATTTCCCGCAATCACTAACACTGCATTTCTGTCCTTCAAATCATGAAAGGTACGAATGAGCATTTCCAAATTTTTATACGGCCGGATGTTACCAAAATACAAAAAAACAAACGAGTCATCTGTCAAAGGCGCCACGTCACATTTTTCGGGCAGATAATTGTTACAGTAATTAATATGAGGAATGTAGACCGCCTTTTTCAAAATTCCTGATCTGTTTCCCACAAGGCGGGCAAGTTCTTTCCTACTGGCATGTGATAAGAGAATAATGTCTGTGGAAACTCTGCACATAAAATAAAGATCGTTCCTGCCTTTTTTTATCTCTCCACTATGAGGCAGTACGTTATGAAACGTCCAAACAATTTTTTTTTGCAACACTCTTCCCAGCAGCAATGTGAATCTATCCATAGCAGTCAACTCATTTTCATACCAATTCAGGAAGATGCAAGAGCTCTTCCAAATTGCACTAAAAGCACTTTTTTTATGTTCGTAAGGAATGAGAGCTGCATATTTTTCTAATATCCGCTGTATATTGACAATGTACGCATTTTGGCTCTTATACGGAAAAAAAGCTATGCGTTTTCTATGCTTTCCCTTTTTCATTATCAGCACCCTTCTGTCTTGTTCATCAACACTATTCTCTATTCTAAATCTTCCATTTCACAATGAGACAAATTCTGCTGCAAAACACCATATAAAACACATAGGGATACCGTAACAGTCCATACTTTTTGGTATGAGTCATTTTTCCGACAATTTCACGAATATGCGAAAAGCGAAGTTCCTGCAGCATATCAAACAGCGGATGCTCCATTCGAAAACGCGCCGGATAATATTGGCAGAGCGTGTAAATTCCTTTACCGACACGTCTAAATTTTTTCAGCATGGCTTTATGTCCTCTTGGCGGATGGATCACGAGTAATCGCTCACTGTAGCGCCTCTTATATTTCCGATTCCTGCACACCCTGTTTCCAAACTCGGTGTCACCGCCCGAAAACAGTCTGCGGTCAAATCCGCCAACTTCCTCTATAACCCGGCGCTTTACCATCACATTTACTGTCTGCGCCTGTAATTCATGCCGATTGTATACGGCGAATGCTGTTGCATATTCATAATCATCCGCCAGCGAATGTATCATCCTTTCGTCGATTACCGTCTTTCCTCCGACATAATCATATTCCTGTAATTGATGGAGACCCTCTTTTAACCAGTCGGAATCCGGCAGGACGTCTGCATCCGTAAATGCAATAAATTCGCCTTTAGAAAGTTCAAGCGCTTTATTACGTGCTGCATAAGATCCTCCCTGCGGTATGATATCAACGCATATTGCCCGATACTTATCACAGATTGCATGGATTTCTTTTGCTCCGCCGTCATTTGCCACAATAATCTCATATGCTTGCGAATCCAGTGATGATCTGCGCAGTGCCCGGAGTGTTCGATCTAATCCCCATGTATCACGATATACGGGAATAATAACGCTCAAAAATCCCGTCACATCTTCATTCTGAAATATAACCTGATTATGTTTGGTTTTTACGTTTTTCACTTATCCAGAGCCTCTCTATATTTTGTCACCAACGTTTCGGCATGCCTCCCCGGATCGTGCTGTTCCCTGATCCGTTCCACACTTTTTTGCGCTTTTTTTACGAGCTGTTCCGGATGCCCCAAAATATCTTCTGTGACACAAGATGGTCGTTTTTTGTTATCTTCCTGCTGTCCCGGCAGGTTCTGCCTTCATAAGCTGCTTCATCCAAGCGCTTTCTCATATTGCCGATACATAAATTGTCCATATTCTTTCGGTGAATGCTCTCTACGTATTCTTTTCAGACTGTTGATTCCCTTACGCTCAATCTCGTCCGGTTGTTCTAAAATTTCTTCAAATATTTTCATCAATTCAATCCGGTTGTTTTCCTGCTTTTCCTTCCCGGTCATATGCCCGTCAATATGGAACATATATCCGCAGGCATCATTGTTTATCTCCGGGAAGGCACGGATATCGCTTGTCACAACCGGCATACCGCATGCCTGAAATTCCAAACAGGCATAGCCATAGGTATCTCCGTAGGAAGGCAGCAGCCCGACATGAGACTGCCTGCAAATCCGCAGTACCTGCCTGTTTGCCAGTTTATTATAGACCGTAATCCAGTCGCGGTTTTCTGCTATCAGTCTCCTGCATTGTCTGTAATCTTCTTTTGTGTATTGCGGTTCCTGCTGCGGCACCTCATAAAAATCGCTGATGATCGTTAAATGAATTGCGTACTCTTTTCGTAATTTGGAAAGAACTTCTACGGCCTCCTTGCCGCCCTTATACCAAAATCCTGAACCGACAAGCACAAAATCAATGCGATCTTGTATTACTTGGTTTTTGGCTATGATATCTTCTTTCGATACCAGTTCCTTTTGCGGTGGATGGATAACCTGTGTCTTTTTCATGATTTCTTCATAATACTCGCCCGCATTATTTTGGAGATAGCGCTTTTCAATCTCATATGCCGATCGGGAAATCGGAAAGAGACCTTTGCAGTTCTCATGTGCCATCAGGGATGCATTCTGCTTCATCAACCATTTGCCAAGTCCCCGGTCAGAATCTATGTTCAAGATGCGCGGCAGCATGGTCTCATAAGAGGAAAACCATGGGAGCTTTGTCTGGCATACACCATTAAAGCAATGGATTAGGTCACATTTGGGCATTGTTAACGGGTGATAAAAAAAATCCTTGCGATATGACAACCATTTCCATTTATTCTGTATTTGATGAGCGGTCAGTTTTAAGATAATGTCGTCCTGATCCCTGCTAAGCGGGACATAGGAGACCCGGTTCCGGAGCTCATCATTCACGATCAGTCGCTTTTCTGCATATGTTTGTTTCCAGTATCCTGTCGTTATCATTCAACGTTCTCCTTGCTATTGCCATTAAAATCCCATCCGCATGAACCGTTCTATTCTTTTTATATCCAAACTGCTGACATAGGAGTTTTTCTTGTATTCTGTATTTTTCAGCGCACCTCTGAAATAAAGAGAGACATAGACCCTGTCAGCAAGGCGCATCCGCTGCAGCTTTTCTGCTTGTATCAGGATATGCTTGACAAGGTTATATTCCAGTTCCTTTTCAAAACGCGGAATGATATTCTTATTACGATAAAAGCTGCTGACACAACCGACCGAACGTACGGCATCCACGACCTTTCTGCTGCATGCTGATGAGATGCTGCCCGATGGGTGTTCCACATGTGCATACAGGACATCTTTGATATACTGTATGCTTTTACAGAACGGGAGGAATTTCAGATAGAAGTTCAGATCCTGATGAATCCTCACATTGCTCCAGCCGATCCCGTTTTCCTGCACGACCGTACGGCGGTAAATTTTATTTCCGGGAAAGGAATCCCAAAAGAATGCTGCATGAATATCGCCTGTTAATTCATCTTTGAATACAGGAACCCGCACCCTGCCCCGGCCTTTTTCATCCACAAATTTCATATTGCCGATGATCAGATCCGCATCCGTTTGTCTTAATACATTCAGCAGACGGGTAAGTGCATGCTCCCCAAGGATGTCATCTGCGTCAAAAAACCACAGATATTTTCCCTTTGCACGGTGCAGACCGGCGTTTCTTGCATAAGGGGCACCGTGGTTGCTCTGGTCGATTACGGTTGCATTTGGTATGTCCCTGCTGTAGTTCCGGAGTACCTTCAGGCTGTTATCCGTCGAACCGTCATTAATAAGGATGACCTCGAGGCGCTCGTCCTTCTCGTTTTGGATGCATTCCAGCAGCGGCCGGAGTGCGTCCTGCGCATTATAAACAGGGATGATCATGGACAGCAAATAGGGGCTTCCGCTTTCTTTGTGCATCTTGTACCTTCCTGTACAGTCTGTTTACGCATTTTCCTAAAGTTATTATCTTTAGGAATGAACTCTTTACACATTATACATCATATATCGACTACTTTCACTCGCTTTTTAAGATTTTTTCTTATTTTTTGAGAATGACCATTAATTTCCATATATAAAAGAGTTCCCCTGAGGACTTTCAAGGGAACTCCAAAATGTAACAATTATGGCGTTAGGTTATAAAGGCCTTTTGTTCAAAATTCTGTATATTTTCTGCTTTTGCTGCCAGTTTTCTTAGTTGTCTCACTCGTTTCCTCCTGTTCCCATAGCGCACGAAAACAGAAAACCAAAAGACAAAACCCTCTTACCTATCATTCAGTGCACTATGCTTTGTTGGTTCGTTACTACGTCTGCTTCTGGTCTTTTTCGGCGTCTGCTAACAGTTCCACACATTTCCTTTTTTGTGCAAGCTGCGGATGGACATACAGATGCAATGTCGTTGTAACGGATCGATGCCCGAGAAGCTCACTGACAATCTTATAGTCTGCACCATGCTCGATCAGGCGCGTTGCAAAAGTGTGCCGGAGTGCATGAAAGCGGATAGCCGAAATGCCTACATGTTTTAGAATCTTCTTATAATAGTTCTCATAACTCCTCGGTTCGATATACTGTGCAGAACAGGTTAGCAGATAATCATCCGCACAAACCCTGTTTTGTTTATAAAAGCAATTCAAAAACTCTGCTAAGTCCATGTTGAGCGGAATACTACGAACAGAGGCATGAGATTTGGGGGATGTCACCGTGACATAAGAAACATTCTGATTGTTTTGATTTTTGATATAAATACGCTGCAAAGTATATTGAACATGAATCAAGCGTTCCTCAAGATTAATATTTTCCCATTTCAGGGCACAGATTTCTCCA
The DNA here is from genome assembly GCA_947176965.1 of uncultured Lachnospiraceae bacterium. Classification (GTDB taxonomy): domain Bacteria; phylum Bacillota; class Clostridia; order Lachnospirales; family Lachnospiraceae; genus DLAJ01. The sequence goes on from CAMWSU010000023.1 coordinate 20,264, forward strand.
ATCCGCATGCCCGTATACAGTGCGATCAATATTCCCAAACTGCGGGGGTCACTATGGCGGAAAAGATACGCTGACAACAGTTCGAAATCATTATCCGATAAGACGGTTACGCTTTTCTTGGCGCGTGAAGACGGAAAAGACACCTTAAAATCGGAACTGTCAATCTTCTTCTGTCGATGCGCCTTACGAAGTGATTCTTTCAGCACATTCCAAACATCATGTACCGTCTTTTCTGAAAGACCGCCTCTGTGCCGCTTGCTCCCGTTCGAAAGCAGATAAAGTGTAAATTCCTGTAAACACTGCTCATCTAATTCCCACAGCTGTTTCTTGCCAAGCAGCGGAATGATGTAGTTATGTATAAGAGCCGAGTAGTTTCCGTAAGTTGATTCTTTAATAAACGGTCTGTGATTCTCTAACCATAAAATCATCCATTCTTCCAATGTCATTTGCTTCATCCTATATATCCTCCATATTCGTTTTTATTCCCAATCCCTGGGGTGTTTGATTATGAGTACTGCTCGAAAAACTATTTCGGACTATTCCTAAAGATAATAACTTTAGGAAAAATTTCTGTCCGGGGGATGTGCCGATGACGATATGTGAAAAACCGATTTCCTATCATCAGCTCATGCGCATGATACGGGATGAACAGCAATCCGGAAAAGGAATCGATTTCCTTGCGGTGGCAATGACGTCGTGGCATGTCATGGGTGTTTTGTCCGTACTGCTCCGGTTATATGACACAAAAAAAATAACAAAGGGCATCATTGTTATCGAGCGCTATTACGAACTCGGATGGGCAGTTTCCGAGGAGCTGTTTTCCCTCTTAAATGACAGGGATATTCAGGTTGTGCGACTGATGGATCTGCCAAAGCTTTCTCAAAAAGATTTCCTGCATTGGGCGGCAGGCACACCGAAAAAGCGGACGGGTAATGAATGTTACTGTATCGTCCCGCAGGTTCCGATGCCGCTGATTGCCCGCGATCTGGAAAAGCTTTTTTCAAAGCGGGGGGTTGTCCATGTCATTATTGACGAAGGGCTCGGTACTTATACGCGTTCTGTATGGGGATTCGTACATTTATGCACCGGCGACCTGCGCAACTGGGGCGAGCGCTTCAATGTGGCCGCAGAATGGACGCAGCGCTATGCTGCCAAAGCCGTGCTGTCCTGTGCGCACCGTCTGATCGACTGCAACCTGTTTCGCAGGCTGCCCTTACACATCCGGATCAATGCACCTGCCATATCAGCATACCGCAGGATGTACCGCGCTATGGGAGCAGGGATTGATTTTTCGCAATATGCCCATTACGAAAACGCAATCATCATCAGCGGGCAGGCATATACAAGCAGCGGTGTCATGTATAAGAACGAGGACATTGCTGCCCTGCGGGAAATATGCGCTCATTGCAGGGCAAAGGGGATTCCGGTCATCATTAAACCGCATCCGCGCGAGATGCACCGGGAACGGTATCAGCCATTGCTTGACATGGGATGTCTTTTAGAGCTTAACCAACAGTATCCGATGGAGCTCATTTTGGCGAACTTAAAAGAGAAGCCGTTAGGAATCGTCGGGATGACCAGTACGCCGCTGATCACTGCAAAACTGTTTTGGGACATACCGACTTACTCCATTGCAGGATTGCTGCGCCCTCAAAATATGCGGAAGGATCTTCGGAAGGAAATGGACAGTTTCCGGCGGAAATTTCGAAAATATGTGAAGATGATAAAGGAACCCGCGGAAGCAGCGGGCTATCGGCGGCATGGAGGATTTGTATAGAATGAACGCAGAAGCACCTGTCAAAATTTCGGTCATCATGCCGGTATATAACCGAGCGCAGACGCTGCCCAAAGCAGTCCGCAGCGTACTCAGCCAGACACTGCATGAAATAGAGCTTTTATGCATCAATGACGGTTCCACGGACGATACGGTCATGGTGCTCAAAGAGTTAGCCCAAAAGGATCCGCGCATCAAGGTTCTCTCGCAAAGAAACGCAGGTGCAGGTCCGGCAAGGAACTACGGTCTGAAAAGAGCAAAAGGAGAGTTTGTCGCTTTTTTGGATTCGGACGACTGGTATGCTTCGGATGATGTGCTGGCAAAATTATATGAGAAAGCCATTGAACATCATGTACGGATCTGTCTCGGCGGGAGCAGATGTGCAAAACGCGGAACACTCCAGCCGCTGGAAGGACCCGGAAAAATATTTTTTACGAAAGAAGCTTTGATCTCCTATCAGGACTATCAGTTTACGCACGGGTACTGGAGAGGGATTTATGAACGGCGTATGCTGATGGATAACGAGATCCGCTTTCCGGCATATCGGCGATATCAGGATCCTCCTTTCTTTGTCCGCGCGATGATCTGTGCGGAGCGCTTTTATGCGTTGCCCAAAATCGTGCTTATTTACGATGAGAGCTGCCATTATCAAAAGATCAACTGGAATGAACAAAAGATCACCGATTTACTGAGAGGCATACGTGATATTCTCCGCATGGCAGAAGAACACTCTTATATTCGGCTGCAAAAAGATTTCATTGAGAGAATCCGGCGCGGAGACTGGGCAGAGATCTTTTCCAAAAATCTGCATCGGGGCTGGTCCGATGCAAAAAACATCATGCAGGAGGCAAATGAATATTTCTTGCCGGAAGCCATGCGGCAGTGGGGACTTCCGGAAGGCGAAAAACCTTTTGACAAATTGCTTCGCAGCGTGTTTGGATGCAGCACGCATGCACGAAAGCGTCCGATCGCATTTTACCCATTTGGCCATGAGGATGAAAAAAACTGCTATATCAAAAGCATAAAAAGCATCCTATCTGAAAGTGGTTGTCTGCAGCCCTTTGTACACGGTGTTAAGACGATACCTGCTATGCTTAAGAGCCGCTGCATCTTTTTGAACTGGTTTGAAAACAAGCTGACAACCGCGGATAAATTTACGCTGCTGCTGGCAAGAGTGCTGCGGAAAAAAATCATCTGGACATTCCACAACGTACTGCCGCACGGCGGGGAAAACGAAGAGGGTAAGAAAAATCTTTATTTTATGTGCCGTGTTTCCACCGACATTATCCTGTTATCGCGCGCAAGCAAGGCAGAGCTTTCCCGTCTTGCGGGCGGCAGCTCGAGGGTTTTGAAAAAAGCAGTCTACATCCCTCATATCAATTATTGTAACGATTATCTGCCGGGAACACGGAGCGCGGCAGAACCTCCGAAAGGCACCTTTGTATTTTTATATTTCGGCAATATCCGTCCATATAAGAACCTGGAAATGCTTATCCGTACATTCCATGATCTTGGAGACAGAAATGCGATACTGGTCATTGCGGGAAACCCGATGGATGCACAGTATGCCAAAAAGGTCAGGGCATTGTGTGCCGGAAATGAGCGCATCTGCCTGGATTTTCAATACATCCCCGACAGCAGGGTCTTTGACTATATGCAGACAGCAGATGTCGTGGTATTGCCGTATGACAAACGGAGCAGCCTGAATTCCGGTGCGATGATCGCAGCATTTTCCTGTAAGAAGTCCGTGATCGTTCCGGACATTGCCATGGCAAGGGACTATCAGGAAAAAGAATATGTATATCAATACCATTACCATAGTTCCGAAGAGCATGAAGCAGCGCTGAAAGATGCCATGCTGAGGGCATACGAAGCGGGAAGAGACAAGAACCATGCCCTTGGAGAAGCCGCGTATCAGGATGTCATGCTTTTTAACAGCAAGGCAGTGATACAAAAAAAATTGCAAACACTGTTGCCATAAGGAGAGGTTCTATGAATATCGGATTAAGCGGACATGCGCTGATCAGCTCCAGACATAGCGGCATTGCCAATTATACATTAAGCCTATACAAGGAATTGTTCTGTATTGACTCTGATGACCGCTTTTTCTTATTCAATTTATCGAACGAGCCGTTAAAAGAACAATATTTTTCTGATTTCGAGAATGTGATCGAATATCGGGTCGGAACACGATTAGCAAAAAATAAGGATTATTATACCACGCATAAAGAGGCATTTGAACAATCCATAAAAAGATTTCTTCGTACATATGAAATAGATATTTTCTATATTCCGTCTCCGATTGACCGCACCCTGCCGCCATATGACAGGACCTATTTCGGAAATGTGCCGGTCGTGGCGACCATACATGACGTGATCCCCGCCCTGTTCGAGCAGCAGGAATTATTTGAACGTGACGGGGCGAAGGGGTGTCTGGAATACTATAAACGCCTGCTGGCGACAAGGCATATGAACCGCCTGCTGGCAATTTCGGCGACGACAAAAAGAGATTATATAAAACTGATGCGTGTTTCTGCTCGGAAAATCGTTCTTGTTTATGAATCTGTTTACCAGAAATATCAAAAAAAGAATGTCGAAGAACGCACAAAACAGGAACTCCGGAAAAAATATGCTATCAGAGAACATTTACTGCTTTATGTCGGCGGAGATGCATGGCGAAAAAACGCAGCGTGTCTGATGGAAGCACTTGCACTCGTTCCGCCCAATATCCGACAAAATGCAACACTGCTCTTTGTCGGTAAGACCTCAAAAACAACAGAACGGCGCTGGAAAAAAATGATAGAAGAAAACGGACTATATGACCATGCAAAAATAACCGGATTTCTCCCCTATGATGAGTTAACTGATCTCTATAACATGGCGGATTGGATGGTATTTCCTTCCGTTTACGAGGGGTTTGGCATGCCTGTCGTAGAAGCATGGAAATGCGACGTCCCGGTTATGACATCGAACAATTCCAGCCTTGGTGAAATAGGAAAAAATGCAGCAGTCCTTGTGAACCCCTTTTCAAAAGAGGATATTGCGCGGGGATTAACTGAAATCCTGACCATGAGTGATGACAAACGAAAACAATACATTTCAAACGGCCGGCGGCGGGCGACGCATTTTGAAGGCGAGCCGATCGCCCGGAAAATTCTACAGCTTCTCCATGAAGAAGCGCACAAAAGCGATAAAAAGAAAACATGCTGCATGTTCTTTCGTCGGCTGTCCGGAAAGATGGATGAGCTATACTGCCGGTTTTACACATGGTATGCTAAGTGGCGCTGCGGCAAAAAACGCGATAATTTATCCATGCGCTGAAATAGATATTCGGCACATTTAAAATTCTGGTCAGAAGGAGCTTGACTGCTGAAATGAGTAAATATTTATTAAGTTTTTGTATTCCTACCTATAACCACTCTGCTATGATTTACCGTATTGTGACAAACATCCTGCAATGCAAAAGTGAACGGATTCAAATCGTAGCATCGGATGACGCCTCCGATGACGACACGGTCAGCAGACTCCGCGAAATTACAGACGAACGCTTCAAACTCGTCACAGCGCCCCAGCGTGCCGGTGCCAAAATGAATTGGTATCGTGCCCTTATGCACGGCGATGGAAAGTGGTTATACCTGCTGATCGGAAGAGATACCGTTAATCCCTATAAAATAGACGCCCTCCTGGAAACTTTGGAGGCATTAGAAAATAAAAATGTCGGTTTTGTACGAGAAAGCCTTTCCGTAAAAAAACGGATACAGGTTTACTCCTCAAAGGAAGCATTGAAGCATTTATTAGATTTTGCACATCCATCCGGATCCATCTTCCTGCGCGAGGCATTTCGCGCAGAGCCTGATAAAGAGAACTATTTTGCAACAGCGGATACCTATCCGGAAAATTATGTAAAAAGGGACATCATCAAAGATTATCCGTGTGCAGAAATAAAAGGTATTATTTATACAGGAAAAACCATTGTACCAATAAAACATGTGCGCTCTCTTTATGAACCTAAAACGACTTGCCCGTTTTACCATCCGAAAAGAAGCACCATACAATTTTTAGAGATCATCGATATGATCGAGCAGCCCGGAATCTATCGCCTCTCTCAAAAAGAGCAGGATGAATTGTTTTTATATAAATGGAAATTTTTGTTGTATAACATTACATTTTATCAGAGAATACGTTTTTTAAGTCCCGGATTTTTAGGGCACTACGGCGAAAAAAAGAGAAAAGTCAAACGGACAGAAATGATCAGAAACATGATTCATGCTTATAAAGATGTCTCCGCCCATTACGACAAAATCAGTTTTTATCGCAGTAAGATTATGATACAGGCCATTGCTGTACAGTCTGTCAAAATTTTGTTTTGGTCTGACTCTAAAATTGCGAGCAGTAAATGGCAGGGGTAATGACACAAAATCCGAGCCCATAACCGGATGGAGGAACCTATGAAACCATATTTAATCCTATTTCCGTTTCATGATAAAAACGCATATATCGAAAATACCCGCAAAATGCTTTCGAAAAATTATGAAGTCATTTCATGGGAACAACTAAACAAAAATCCACTTCTTTTTTTCCGATTAAAGGGAATCCATCTGAACTGGATTGAGAATACAATAACACCGTTACAAAAAATACAGCTTCTGTTCATGAAATTGTGTAAAAAAAAGATTGTGTGGGTATTTCATAACCGCATGCCCCACGAATGTAAAGATCGCCGGAAATCCAAAAAAAATTTTATTTTCATGGCAAGGATAAGCAGTCACATTTTAATTCATTCAAGAGAAAGCCGCATTTTGGCGGAAAGGCTGCTTTTACCAAAACAGCAGACACCCATTACTTATATCGAACATGTAAACTACATCGGATGCTATCGGAAGCAAAATGGTACGCAGCTTCGCGAAAAACTTAAAATAGATAAAAACTGCTTTTTGTTTCTTTTCACAGGAAGCATCTGCCCATACAAGAACATTGAATTTATGATTCGCGCCTTCAAGAAGGCGGCGCTGCCCAATGCAGTTCTCCTGATCGCGGGGCGTGCGCAGGATGAGTCCTATGCTGAGCATCTATCTGCCATGATCGGTAACGATCCTTCCATTCTGTTTGAAAATGGATATATTCCGGACAACCGGATGTACGCTTATCTGAATGCCGCAAATGTAATGATCCTGCCGCACAGCAAGGCCAGCACCCTAAACTCAGGAATGATGATCATGGCATTCTCCTACGCGCTTCCTGTGATTACAACTGATATTGCAATGGCAGCAGATTTTCCCTCTGATGTGCTGTATCAGTATACTTATCACAGTCCGGCGGAAAAACTTTCCAACTTGACTGATGCGATCATCACAGCTTACTCTGCGGGTGTCGAAAAAAATCATCAAATGGGACTGACGGCGCAAAAACTAATGAAAACCCAATACAGTGTCCCTGCAATTTCCGAAAAACTGGCATCCATCTATCAATAATAAATGGGCTGTGTATGGACATCCCTGTGCCAGAACCAAAGATGAATTACGCGATTAACGATTAAAAAAACGAATGCAAGGAGGAACTTTCAATGAAAGTATTTATTACCGGTGTAGCAGGATTTTTAGGGAGTCATCTGGCAGATGCCATGCTGAAGGAAGGACATGAGGTGATCGGCTGCGATAATCTGATCGGCGGTTATCTGGACAACGTACCGGATGATGTTGATTTTTATCAGGTGGATTGCAATTACCTGAACACCATGAACAAGCTTCTTAAGGGCGTTGACGTCGTATATCATACGGCATGTACTGCCTATGAGGGACTAAGCGTATTTTCGCCGCACCTTGTCAGCCAGAATACCTATTTGAATACTGCCAGTGTAGCGACGGCCGCCGTTGCACAGGGGGTAAAACGTTTTGTATATTGTTCCAGTATGGCAAGATACGGGCATCAGGAAGTTGTGCCGTTCACAGAAGACATGATATGTAAGCCGCAGGACCCATATGGTATCTCAAAAGTGGCATCCGAGCAGTTATTAAAATGTCTCTCGGAAGTTCATGGCATGGAGGTCGTTATTGCGGTTCCGCACAATATCATCGGACCCAGGCAGAAATATGACGATCCTTATCGAAACGTTGCATCCATCATGATCAATCTGATGCTGCAGGGCAGACAGCCGATCATATACGGCGATGGAAATCAGAAAAGGTGCTTTTCTTTTGTTCAGGATGACATTTCCTGTCTGGAGAAATTGGCGTTTCAGGAAGATGTCGTCGGAGAAGTGATCAACATCGGACCGGATGAAGAATTTGTAACCATCAACGAATTGGCAAAAACCGTTGCTGAGTTATTGGATTTTGACTTAAACCCCATTTATGTTCCGGATCGGCCGCAGGAGGTAAAACTGGCAACCTGTTCAGCAGAAAAAGCAAGAAAGCTATTAGGGTATCATACGCAGTATACACTGAAGCAGGGATTGTCTGAAATGATCGACTACATAAAGCAAAAGGGACCTAAGAAGTTCCGGTATCATCTGGATGTTGAGATCGTTAATGCGAAAACGCCGAAAACCTGGACGAACAAATTATTTTAAGTAAGGGCGATTCCTTGGCTTTCAAAGAAAGGGAGTAAGAAGTTATGAACGTATATGTTATCCATCAATACGGGGAACCGGAACATTTTCGCTCACTGGTCGCGCTAAAAAACAAGATGCCGAAATCGCTCCGCCTCTTCTTTGCAGACTTCCGCTGTAAGAAGGATCTCTGGAACGGTTTGACAAAAGGAGATGTCAAAAAGCTCCGCAAAGGTATCTGCAGCTTTTCTAATTTTATTCGATCCTTATTTGACAAAAACGGTATCATTATTTGGGCACTTGCTCCCGGAAGTAAAGAGATTTCATGGGTAGAAAAACATTATTCCAAAAGAAAACTCGTTTATTATACGTCCGCAGCAGAATGGAATTGGAAAAGCCCGGAATTAAAATCCACAGATGCTGATTGCAGAAAAACATGGGAGCGAATGCTTCAAAAAAGTCATGTCGTCCATGTAAACCATTTATCGGCCGCTATTATGCAGTCCTATCATCAGTGTAAAAGCGTAACGATCATTCCGCATAGCGTAGAGGCCGGCATTTACAATATCGCCAAGCGAAATCCGGCACGTTCGGACCGCTTAAAAGTCCTCTATGTCGGAAGGATCATTCCCAAAAAAGGCCTTAGGGAGTATCTCTGGTGTGCAAAACAGCTGACCGGCAAACCGATTGAATTTCATTGTATCGGAGATGGCGACGATGTTCTTATTAAAGCGATAAAACATACACCGAATATCAAATATTACGGCTACATAGCAGACAAAAAAAGAGTATCCGAGATCATGCAGCAAATGGATGTTTTAGTACTCCCATCTTATAAATTCCATGCCTGGCAGGAATTGTTCGGCATGGTCATTATAGAAGCCATGGCATGTGGCGCAGTACCGATCGCCACGGATTGCATCGGTCCGAAATGCATTATCGAAAACCGGGCTAACGGCATTCTCATTCCACAAAAAGATAAGGAGGCATTACTTCGTGAAATCTTAAGACTTTGTGAGGATAAAGAACTCCTTGACCGAATGCAGAAAGAATGTATCGCATCTGCTTCCGAATATACGACAGAAAAAATAGCGGAAAGATGGTCTTCGGTATTAGCACGTTTCGGTATGGTGAGCTCTTGAATCAAAGAAAAGACGAACGATTGACTTTCACAGGAAAGGAGTCCATAAAAGTGTTTGAAAATAAAGACTACCTCAAATGCAGCAAACAAATAGAATCCACTTGCCTAAAGCGGGCAGATTTGCCATCCTCTCCTTTTCTGTCCATTATTATACCCGCATACGGAAAAAGGGATATCCTTCTGCAGGCAATCGAAAGTGCGGTCACCCAAGTCACGTCCGTCAATTATGAAATTGTGATCGTAGATAATAATCAAAATGAGCGGGACATTCAAGATCTCAAAGAAAGGCTGCAAAGCAGCCGATTTCGGCGCGTGTCCTATTACGTTAACACGCAAAACCTCGGTATGTGCGGAAATCATAACCGTGGTGCGCTGCTTGCAAGAGGAACCTATATTACTTATCTTCATACGGATGACATTCTATGTAAAGATTTTGTCGAATTGTTATGGAGTCAGTTATCTGCACACAACGGAATAGAGGCATTATATTTTAAGCCCTATTTCTTAAAGATGGGGAATCCCTTGCCCACAGCCGAAAAAATGAAACATGTTCGAAGCGAAAAAACGGGACGTTTCCAAAATAGAATTGCACGCGTTAAGGCTTTTGATATCATACCCTATAAAATCCAAACAGCCCCCTGTGAAATGGTCATGAAGCGGACGGTTTTCCTTCGCATGGGCGGTTACAACACCAATATTAACCTTGTATTTGATACCGAGTTTGCCATGCGGTGCGTCCTGTACCAAAAACGGGTCTATTGGTTAGATGACACTCTTTTTATCAAACGCTTTGGAGAATCCGCCTCACACATGGGCAAAAAAGAAATGATACATGATGTGCTTAACCTGTTGACCGAGTTTTGCAAACATACGCATTATCCGTATCAAAGGCAAATGGCATATTACAGAGTTCTATCCTTGTGCAGAGACTGGCAGGGTCATCATACAGCACGGCAAATGGAAATAGAACTTCCCCGATACATGGATAAGCCATTTGTGATCAGACGCTGTCAATTACTACTGCGTTTTTATCGCAAATATTTCTGGCATCTGCATGCTTTTGACACAAGGAGGCTCTATCATGAAGATCACCAAAACAGATATGGGAGGAAATAGCGATGCTTTTCAGTATATGCATATATACCTATAATCAAATAGAGATATTACGGAAAAATATTTCTGAAATAGTGAAATACCCCGGAGATGATATAGAAATCGTTGTCAGCGATAATTGTTCAACGGATCCGATCAGAGAAATGCTTCTGAGTTTCCATGATTCGAGGATTAAATATTATAGAACAACTGAGAACAGGGGCATTGACGGAAATATATTAAATGCGCTTCGCTGTTGTAAAGGGGAGTATATTTTCCTTTTTCGAACCAAGGATCAGATTATTGCAGAGAAGATCGACGATGTGCTCAGAACAATAAAAAGTCATCCCTCTGCCGCATTCTTTTTGTTTTCTGCAAAAGATGAACAGAATAAAATTAGAATGAAATTGAAAAATAAAGTTTTTTTGCAAGGCAGGGATGCTGAGACTATGCATAATAAGCTGTTGGTTCACCCGAGCGGACAAATCTATAAGCGTTCCTGTTTGAGATTAGAATTATATGAAAAATATATTAATCAATACTTTTCCAGACCGATCAGCAGTATTGTTCATCAATTGATCCGCATGGATTTAGCAGAACAGGGTGACTTTGTAACTTCATCCTGTATGGCATGGCGATATGCATATACCATGAATACAAAAGAAAAAGCGGTTTATACGACAGGAAGCGATATCAGTATTTATGCACCATGTCATCAATACCTGATGTATCAATGTGAGATGGATTTTGTGGATCGGGAGTTTTCGGACAACGGGGCAAAGAATTTTCTGAAAATTCTGATAGAGCGTTATATTCGGGTAGTTACGGTTAAATTTATGTATATAAATCGTAATGAAGAGATGAATGCGCATTATCAAACGAAATCGATAGCATTTCATCCATATGGAGAATTGATAAGTTTTAGTAAACAGACACTGATGATGATAAAGAGAATGAAATATGAGAACAAATCCGAGTTACGAAAGTGGTTGGTGCGCCAGATATATCAAGTGGGATTAAAAGAAATACCTAGGATGTATCTGGAGCAGAAAAAGGATAAAAAAGCGAAGTGAGGCAAAAGATAAAAAGCCGGACAGAGTTGATCTTAAATAGGAGATTATATATGAACATAATCGAAACAGAATTTCCGGGCGTAGCTGTCATTGAAAATTTTTATCAGTACGATATACGCGGCAGTTTTATCAAACTTTACAACGAGGCGTTGCTTGATGAGCTTGGGATTAATATACAGCTAAAGGAAATCTACTATTCCACTTCTCAAAAAGACGTGATCCGCGGTATGCACTTTCAGCTCCCGCCTTATGAACATGCAAAAATTGTCCATGTCATAAAGGGAAGCGTGACCGACGTCCTCGTGGATCTGAGAAAAGAGAGTATCCATTATGGGGAAGTCATGGAAATACATCTGACAGGGAACAGACCACGGTCTGTTTTTATTCCGAAAGGAATTGCGCATGGATTTAAATGTCTGGAAAATAATACAATCATGCTATATCAGGTAACAAGCGGGTATTCGCCCGCCCATGACGCAGGAATTGCCTGGGATTCCATTGGATACGACTGGAATATTGCTGATCCGATCATTTCAGAAAGAGATGCTGATTTTATATCATTAAAGGAGTTTGATTCACCATTTTAGCCATGATTAAAAAGATAATAATCACAGGTGCGACCGGTTACATCGGCTCGCGTGTCACGAAAAAGCTCATAGAGAACGGGTATCAGGTGTGTGCCCTGATCAGACAGACCTCGGATATCCATAAGTATCCGCTTCCGCCTTCTGTTACCTATGCCGTACATGATGGAACGACCGCGTCCATTGTCGAAATCTTTCGCGAACAGAAACCGGACTGCGTCATTCATTTGGCTGCCTGCTGCATAGCAGAACATCAGAGTTCGCAGGTAGAAACGCTGCTGGAAGATAATATCCTTTACTCAACAAATATATTTGAGGGGATGAGGGCGTCCGGCTGTCCATACATTATCAATACCACGTCATCGTGGGAGCACTATCAAGGACAAGCTTATAATCCGGTCTGCCTCTATGCTGCGACCAAAAGGGCAGTAACGGATATTTTGAAGTATTATTGCGAGACCGGACAGATAACGGCGACAACATTATGCATTTATGATACGTATGGTCCGAACGACCGGCGCGGTAAGCTGATCGGTAAGTTTTTTGAGATTGCACAGACCGGAACGGCGCTTTCGATGTCAGAAGGACAACAGCAGGTTAATTATGTATATGTTGACGATGTTGCCGAAGCCTATCTATGTGCCGTAAAACAGATTACGCAGCAGACAGAAAAAATGCAAACCTATTATCTCCGTTCGGAAGAGATATATACGCTGCGTGAACTGAGTCTGATATTTGAAAAAGCGGTACATAAACATTTGCATATCGAATGGGGAAAACGCCCCTATCGTGCAAGAGAGGTCATGGAGGTTTATTCCGGCGGAGAATGCTTACCCAATTGGAAGGCGAAGGTGTCCCTTGAAGAGGGCTTACGGAGAATTGCGAAAGAGAGTCCGTGCGTTCCCGAGGGGCAGGCGGAAATCAAAACCGGTTGATAATAAATCAACGGAAACTTAGAGGAGAAATATAGTTTATGAAGGTAGTAATCTTAGCAGGCGGAATGGGAACAAGGATCAGTGAGGAATCCCG